>CAYSIU010000017.1:0-14610 GCA_964431095.1 uncultured Chitinophaga sp.
GCGGGCGAGGCCGACGTCCCACAGGCTGTCCATGAAGTCGCGCATCGTCGCGATGCCGTCGGTGTCGGGGCGGTAGAGGTTGCGCGTGCCGACCGACTCGCGCTGGACGAGGCCGGCGTCGGCGAGCACCTTCAGGTGCTGCGAGACGGCGGGCCGGCTCACCGGCAGGCGCTCGGCGACCTCGGCGACCGAGAGCGGCGAGCGCGCGATCAGGGTGAACACCGAGAGCCCGGACTGGTTGCCGGGGGACGCGAAACGGGCGGCGTACAGGCCGGTTTTCCAGTTTAACACTTTGTTAGTTGGACCCAACGGCTACCTAACTGTCAGACCGGGTTGACGGATTACCCCTATGAATTGTTAGCCCAGTAATTGATATTTTCCAGCTCACAAAGGCAGTACTTGCTTATGTTTAACCTGATCTTATTTGGCCCACCGGGGAGTGGAAAAGGTACACAGTCGGAAAAACTGGTGGACAGGTACAAGCTCATTCATCTTTCCACGGGTCATCTGCTCCGGCAAGAGATTGTAGATCAGACACCTTTGGGGCTTGAGGCTAAAAGTTTTATCGACAAGGGCCAGTTAGTCCCGGATGAAGTGGTAATCGGGATGGTGGATTCTTACTTTGACCATCACCGCGATGCCCGTGGGTTTTTATTTGACGGGTTCCCGCGCACCGTGGCACAGGCAAAGGCGTTGGATAAACTCCTGGAATTAAAGAAAACCGGTATAGCAGCCGTATTGGCCCTGGAAGTGGGAGAGGAAGAACTAGTAAAAAGGCTGCTGAACAGAGGCAAGACCTCCGGTCGGAGTGATGATACGGATGAAGGAGTGATCAGTAAGAGATTCAGTGTTTACATGAAAGAAACGACCCCTGTAGCGGAACATTACAGGAAAACAAAAAGATTTCAATCTGTAAAAGGGGAAGGCACCGTGGACGAAATATTTGACCGGATCTGCACTGCAATAGATAAAAGAATGAAAAAGGAAGAAGGAACAGGTTGATGAGTAAGACCCTGTTGAATTCACTATCCTCCTGTTTTAGACCTATTCCACCAATTAACCGGGTAACCCATTAACTTTAAAGCGCTATGACCATTGAAAGGGAAAACTTCCTGCGCACTAAATTGGTTTCTTATTTGCAACGATTGGATCCTGCCACTCCTCCCCGCTGGGGAAAAATGAATGTGCAGCAGATGATTGAGCATTATACTGCGTATGGACTGCAGGTGGCCAGCGGCCGGTTGAAATACGAAACGATTATAACCCCGCCCGGTAGACTGGAACGGATGCGGGAGTTCATGATGAGCGATAAACCTTTCAAAGAAAATACGGTTAATCCACTTTTGGCAGAAGAACCCGCAGCACGGGAATTCCGGACAGTCCAGGCGGCCATCGGCGCATTGCAACAGGAACTGATCTATTTTTTTGAAGTGTTTGAGAAAAATCCGCAGCTTACCACCCGAAATCCCTTTTTTGGCGATCTGAATTTTGAGCAGAACGTCCAGCTGTTATATAAACACGCCCTGCATCACCTTCGCCAGTTCGGGGTAGAGCCCGATACAGGTTAAAATTTAAATTTCAGGAGAGAGTCCGCTTCTTTCAAACTTTTCGATATAGCGGTGTTTATTGTTTCGATCTTTAGTTTTTCGCCGCTGAAATACCTGATCTTTTGTTCAGGATTGTCTTTAGCAGAATCCAGGTTAAGTTCATTCATCCACTTATCCATCTGATCATACGCTGTCTTCAGGTGGTCGGTTACCTCTTCCAGTTTTGTTTTGTACTGCGATGCGGCCGTCATTTTGGCGGAGGGAAGCGCGGTGATCGAGTCCAGTATCCGTTTAATCTGTTTTTGTTTCCCCCCGATCTTCATCCACCCGCTCATTCCTTCATTGTGGTCATTGATCACCTCCTGATAAACACTGTCGGCTTTGGTTGCCAGGGATTCGTTTCCGCCTTTCTTATCCGTGCTCTTGCAGGAAATAAAAAAGAAGACCGCTACGCTAAATGAAAGAAACAATATCTTATTCACTGAATTTTTTACCGGTAACAAGACCCTGCTTTTTCCCATTTTTACCGTTTGTTTTTTGCAAAGATAATAGCGGGCAAACGCCGACCCTGATAAAAATCATTTGTTGATGTTTTTTTGGTTTTCAGGTAATTTCGCTTCGGCCGAACCAGGCCTCTTACTATGAATAAACTTCAGAACTATTGTGCGGGTAATTGGGTGTCGGGAGAAGAGGAGGGACAGACCCTCTACAATGCCGTCACCGGGGAAGCCATTGCTATGGCCAGTTCCAGGGGATTGGATTTTAAAGGCATGCTGGAATATGGCCGTTCGGTCGGTAACCCGGCCCTGCGGAAAATGACCTTTCATCAGCGGGGTAATATGTTGAAGGCCCTGGCTCTTCATCTTCGTCATCACCTGGAGAAATTTTACAGGATCAGTTACCAGACGGGCGCCACCAGGGCCGATAGCTGGGTGGATATTGAAGGAGGGATCGGGAATCTTTTCGCCAATGCATCCCTGCGACGGAAATTTCCAGACGAAATTTTTTGCATCGATGGCGAAAGTCATAATCTCAGCCGGAACAATACTTTTATGGGAGTGCATATCCTGGTCCCTAAAGAAGGTGTTGTTGTGCATATCAATGCGTTCAACTTCCCGGTGTGGGGCATGCTGGAAAAAATTGCAGTGAACCTGCTGGCTGGTATGCCGGCCATCGTAAAGCCTGCCACGATCACATCTTACCTGACAGAAGCCGTGGTCAAAGAGATCATCGCTTCAAAAATTTTACCCGAAGGAAGTCTGCAACTGATCTGCGGCAGCGCCGGTGACCTGCTGGACCATCTGACTTCACAGGATGTGGTAACTTTTACCGGGAGTGCCTCAACGGGTCTGCTGCTAAAATCCAATCCCCATATCCTGGCCAACAACGTACTCTTCAACATGGAGGCCGACAGTTTGAATTGTATCGTATTGGGGGATGACGTGAGCCCGGAGATGCCGGAATGGGACATTTTTGTAAAAGAGATCCGCAAAGAGATGACATTAAAAGCCGGGCAACGCTGTACCGGCATCCGGAGGATCTTTGTTCCGCAACATAAAATGGAAGATGTATGGAAGGCGATCACGGCTTCCTTATCGCAAACTGTGATCGGTAATCCGCTGAATGAAAAAGTGAGAATGGGTTCTTTAGCGGGCCAGGGTCAGCGGTCAGAGGTAATCAGCCAGGTAAAAAAACTGCTGGCGGGTTCCCAAATTATTTATGGCAGTCTTGATAGTGTGGAGGTTGTGGATGCAGACGCCAAAAAGGGAGCGTTCCTGTCGCCCATTCTACTGATGAATGAAAAACCTCTTGAAACAAAAGAAGTCCATGATGTGGAAGCCTTTGGTCCTGTCAGTACTCTTATGCCGTATAAAAACCTGGAGGAAGCGATCCTGTTAAGTAAAATGGGAAAGGGCAGTCTTGTCACCACAATTGTAACGGCTGATTATGCTATTGCCAGAAAATACGTGTTAGAAGCAGCCACTCACCATGGACGTATCCTGGTATTGAATAATGAATGTGCGAAAGAGAATACCGGTCATGGTTCCCCGTTACCCTTGCTGGTTCATGGCGGCCCGGGGCGTGCGGGTGGGGGTGAAGAAATGGGCGGGATGCGGGGAGTGAAACACTATTTGCAGCGAACAGCTTTGCAGGGTTCACCCACCACCATTACTGCTGTTACGAATGTTTACCAGACCCATGCCAAAGGAAAAGACCCGGGGCAGCATCCTTTCAGGAAATATTTTGAAGAACTGCAGATCGGAGATCAGATCATCACAGAAAAAAGAATAATCACGGCAGATGATATTGACCGGTTTGCCGACCTGAGCGGGGATCATTTTTATGCACATATCAGGACCACCGACTTTTCGGGGACCATGTTCGAACAGCAAGTGGCGCATGGCTATTTTATCCTGAGCGCCGCAGCGGGACTGTTTGTTGACAGTTATGAAAAAAATCCGGTATTGCTCAACTATGGCATCGATGAACTTCGTTTCACCAAACCGGTATATCCCGGTACGGAGATCCAGATCCGCTTTACCTGCAAGGAAAAACTTCCCAGCGATAAACGGATTATCGAAAAACCCGAGGATTTTAAAAGAGGAGATGATATTGATAAAGGGATCGTGAAATGGCTGGTGGAAATAATGGACGAGACAGGTGAGGCAACCGGGGTTGCGACGATCTTAACAATGGTAGCAAAAAAACTCAATCGTAGTGTTTAAATGATCATTATGGCAGAGGCATATGTACACAGCGAATTTCACAAAGGGATCACCACTATTGAATTCTATCACCCGCAAAGCAACTCTTTACCCGGCAGGATATTGGAAGAGCTAGCCCTGAAAATCACCCGGGCAGGAGATGATCCGGACACCCTGGTGGTCATCCTTCGGTCTGCGGGGGAAAAAGCATTTTGTGCCGGAGCTTCGTTTGATGAATTGATCGCTATTAAAGACAGGATCGAAGGATTAAAATTCTTCAGCGGTTTCGCGCATGTCATCAATGCCATGCGGACCTGCCCCAAATTCATCATTGGCCGTATTCAGGGCCGGTGTGTGGGAGGAGGCCTGGGCTTGGCTGCTTCCGCGGATTATGCTATTGCGGTGGAAAACGCAGAAGTAAAATTGAGTGAACTGGCGATCGGTATCGGTCCCTTTGTAGTGGGCCCTGCAGTAGAAAGAAAGATCGGTGTCTCCGCTTTTTCGCAGCTGGCCATTGATGCTACCATGTGGCGCAGCGCTGATTGGGCTCGAAGGAAGGGTTTGTATGCGGAGCTGCATCGTACCACTAACGAAATGGATGAGTCGGTTGAGCGACTTGCCAATGCTTTGATGCATTCCAATCCGGAAGCAATGGCCGAAATGAAAAAAATATACTGGAAAGGTACCGAACACTGGGACAGCCTGCTGATGGAAAGAGCCGCGATCAGCGGGCGGCTTGTCCTGAGTGAGTTTACCCGAAATGCCATTGCGAAGTTCAAAGCCTCCAAATCTTAGAAGGGGGTTTGAAATGTTGTATCAATTCGATTCCACCAATTTTCACCTGTTTTGTGATCGGTTATCCCGCAGGGACAGGGAACTCAGGAACATTATCCGGCAATACGGCTATCCACCCATGTGGATCCGACCCAATACGTTCCAGACCCTGGTACTTTTTATTCTTGAACAACAGGTATCGCTGGCATCTGCCTATGCCGCTTTCAGGAAGTTAAGAGAGAAGATTGGCTTTGTTACGCCTTCAAAAATTCTTTCATTGAACGATCAGGAGTTAAAAGCCTGTTATTTCAGCCGGCAGAAAATTATTTATGCAAGAGAACTGGCAAAAGCTGTTCAGGGAAAAAAACTTCAGTTGAAAAGATTAGCGGCAGCCCCTGAAGAAGAAGTTCGTCACGAATTGAAAAAAATTAAAGGCATCGGCGACTGGACCGTGGACGTATACCTGATGCATGCATTGCGAAGGGCAGACCTGTTTCCGCTGGGCGATATTGCACTGGTGAATAGTTTAAAAGAGGTCAAACAATTGCATCAACATACCAACAGAGAGAAAATGCTTGCCATAGCAGAATCCTGGCGGCCTTACCGGACCGTGGCTTCCATGATCCTCTGGCATTCCTATATTCAGAAAAGAGGCATCAAACTCCAGGGCTAAAATTTTCCAACACCCGCCTCATGAACCGGTAATTTTCTTCATCAAAGCACACAAAGATTATTTTTTCAGGGAGATGATTTATCGAAATATAACCTGTCGCAGTTTTCATTGCAATGGAGGCGGCTTTGTCTTTTGGGAACCGGTAAACACCGGTACTGATATTTGGAAAAGCAATGGTTTTGCAGGCATGGTCCGCCGCCAGTTGAAGGGAATTCCGGTAACAATCCGCCAATAATTCATCTTCATTGTAACGCCCTTCATTCCAAACAGGTCCAACGGTGTGGATCACATAACGGGCAGCAAGATGGCCGGCCGTAGTTATTACTGCTTCACCGGTTTTGCATCCGCCCTGCCGGGCAACAATTTTTTTGCATTCCTCGAGGATCGACGGACCCCCCGCACGGTGAATGGCACCATCTACACCACCGCCACCCCATAAAGAACTGTTTGCCGCGTTGACGATAACATCTGCACGAATTCTGGTAATATCTCCCTGTATGATTTCGATCCTCTCCATCAAAGTCTACACCTCCTGGTCATTGGCTAAATATTTAATCCGCCGCAAACACTGATCGTTTGCCCCGTAATGTAGGATCCAAGGTCGGATGCAAGAAATAGCGCAACATTGGCTACTTCTTCTGTGGAAGCAAACCGGCCCAAAGGGATATCCGCCTTGTATTTATCCCCCGCCTGGCCATTTTTCAGGTAGCTGGTCATATCTGTCTCTACAAAACCGGGAGCAATTGCATTGCAGCGGATATTTCGACTTCCCATTTCTTTGGCCATTGATTTGGTGAAGCCGATAATACCGGCCTTGCTGGCGGCGTAGCTGCTTTGACCGGCATTGCCGATTATGCCAATGATAGAACTCATATTGATAATGGAGCCGGACCGGACTTTCATCATCGGGCGGATGACCTGTTTGGTCATGTTGAACACACCATTGAGATTCACCTGTATTACGTCGTTCCATTGCTCCGGTGTCAACCGCAACAATAAATTATCCTTTGAAATGCCGGCATTGTTCACGCAGATATCGACGGTGCCAAACTCCTTCAACACATCATTCACAAAAGCTTCGCACTGGGCAAAATCAGCCGCATTGCTTTTGCTGGCTTTGGCTCTTACGCCCATTCCCTTCAGTTTATTTACCAGGGCGGTTGCCTTTTCAGCACTGCCGTCGCTTACATAAGTAAAAGCAATATGAGCCCCCTGTTCAGCAAACTTCAGGGCAATACCTTCACCGATGCCGCGCGCTGCGCCGGTTATAATCGCCACTTTGCCTTCCAGCCATTTCATTTGCTACTTATTTTGTGACAAATGTAGGAGTATTCATTTGCAGAATTTCTTCTACATATTTTCTTTCATTGGATAGCCGGGGCACTTTATGCTGCCCTCCCAGTTTCCCTTTACTTCGCAACCATTCATTAAACACACCTTTTTGTAAGGGGTGAATGACGGGCAAACGTAAAGCAATGCTTTTATACCTTTTTGCTTCGTAATCACTGTTTATACTTTTCAATGCTCCATCCAGCTCATGGGTGAAACGTTCCAGGTCCTGCGGTTCCTTTTCGAATTCAATCAACCATTCATGGGCACCATTGGCGCTATCAGAAAAATAAACAGGAGCCGCCGTATAATCGTTCACAATCGCACCGGTCTTTTCACAGGCTATCGCAATGGCCTTATCAGTATTATCAACGATCACTTCTTCCCCGAACGCATTGATATAATGTTTCAGCCTCCCGGAAACTTTGATGCGAAATGGTTTCAGCGAAACGAAACGAACCGTATCGCCCAACAGGTAACCCCATAACCCGCCATTGGTGCTGATCACCGGGGCATAATTTTTTCCCGGCTCCACCTGGTGCAGCCCCACCGTCGCAGGTTCCTTTTTACCATATTCACTTACCGGCATGAATTCAAAGAATATCCCATGATCAGTGAACAGCAACATTCCTTCATCTCCCGGCTGCTCCTGCGCGGCAAAAAAACCTTCGCTGGCATTATACATTTCCAGATAGTAAATGTCTTTGCCGATCAGTTGCTGGAATTGCTCTTTATAAGGAGTGAACGAAACACCTCCGTGCATGAATAGCTCAAGGGAAGGCCATACTTCTGCCATTGTTTTACGACCGGTGATCTGCAATATTCTTTTGAATAAAACCAGTGTCCAGGTTGGCACGCCGGAAACAGAGGTCACATTTTCTTTGATCGTGCTTTGCGCCAGCTTCTCGATCTTACTTTCCCATTCATCCATCAGGGCAATACGGAGATCCGGTGTTCGCAGCCAATGACCCCAGAACGGGGAGTTTTGCAGCAGTACGGCGCTAAGATCTCCATACTGTGCTTCCGTGTTCATGGGGTTGATATTATGACTGCCGCCGATCACCAGGCCCTTGCCGGTCAACAACTCTGAGTCTGGGTTGAACAGGTAATACAGCGACACAACATCTTTGGAAGCTTTATAATGACAGTCCTCCAGGCTTTCCCCGCTTACAGGTATGAATTTGCTTTTATCACTGGTGGTACCGCTGCTCTTGGCAAACCAATGGATGGGTGTATTCCAGAGCACATTCTGTTCCCCGCTCATCGTACGCTCGATATAGGGTTTCAGGTCATCATATTCCTGTATAGATACAGCCGTTTTAAAATCCCTGACATTGAACAGGTCGGAGAAATGATGTTTTCTCCCAAACTCCGTGTATTGTGCCGAAGTGACCAGGTCCTGCAGCACTTCACGCTGGGCATCGAGGGGGTTGTTCTTCCAGGCTTCGATCCGCCAGTACCGCATACGGGCCAGGGAGGATAATATGGCAGGACTCAACAGCTTCATTGGTAAAAGCAAAGTATAAAATTTGAAGCAATGCGGGAAACTTAACCGGGAGCAGGGGTTTCAGTGGCTTTTATCGCTTCTTCATGCAGGTAATCCTTGCGCTTCAATACAAAATTCCTTCCCAGGTATAAACGGCGGACCTCTTCATCGGCCGCCAGTTCTTCCGCCGTACCATGTTTGTAGATCTTTCCTTCGATCAGCAGGTAGGCGCGGTCGCAGATCGAGAGGGTCTCTGTTACATTGTGATCGGTGATGAGGATACCGATGTTTTTGTATTTGAGCCGGGCCACGACGGCCTGGATATCTTCTACGGCGATCGGGTCGATACCCGCAAAGGGTTAATCCAGAAAATTGACTTTGGGCTCAATTGACAAGGCCCTTGCTATTTCGGTTCTCCTTCTTTCACCCCCGCTCAGCACGTCGCCGTTATTTTTACGGACCTGTTGTAAACCAAATTCGGCGATCAGGGTCTCCAGTTTTTCCTTTTGCTGCTGATGGGTCAACCGGGTCATTTCGAGCACTGCCGTAATATTGTCTTCCACAGTCAGTTTACGGAACACCGAAGCTTCCTGGGGCAGGTAACCGATCCCCATCTTGGCCCTTTTGTACATCGGCAGCGAAGTAACATCCTGGTCATTTAAAAAAACCTTTCCTTCATCGGGCTTTACCAATCCTACCACCTGGTAGAAAGAAGTGGTTTTGCCGGCCCCGTTAGGACCAAGCAGGCCTACAATTTCCCCCTGTTTCACTTCAATCGAAACATGGTTGACGACTGTCCGATTGCCATATTTTTTGACGAGGTTCTGTGTCCGGATAGTAGCGGTCATAAGCAACAAAAATACGGCTTCAACAATGGATTAAAATGTTCCCCGGGTTTTTTATGATTTCGTTTCTATTGTGCCCCGGCTATAGTAGTTTTGCAACCCAATGAAAGTTATTGATCATATCAATGCGGCTAAAGGCACCCTGGTTTCATTCGAGATCCTGCCGCCCCTGAAAGGGAAAGGTATTGCTGCTATTTACAATCACCTTGACCCGCTGATGGAATTCAAGCCCGCCTATATTAATGTCACTTATCACCGGAGCGAACATATTTTTAAAAAAAGAGCCGATGGCGTTTTTGAAAAAGTAGTGGTCAGAAAAAGACCGGGTACCGAGGCGATCTGCGCTTCCATCATGAACCGGTACAATGTAGATACGGTCCCCCATCTTATCTGCGGCGGTTTTACGATACAGGATACCGAGGATGCCCTGCTGACCCTGAGCTACCTGGGAATTGATAATGTGCTGGTGATCCGGGGTGATGCGGCGAGAAATGAAACAGCTTTCGAACCCGAGGCCGGGGGACATAAATATGCAATCGATCTTTTGCGGCAGGTCGTGAACCTCAACAATGGGATCTATCTCGAAGAGGAACTGAAAGGCACTAATAGCACAAGGTTTTGCGTGGGGGTAGCCGGGTACCCCGAGAAACATTTTGAAGCCCCCAATATGCAAACCGACCTGCTATATCTCAAAAAGAAAGTAGAGGCCGGGGCTGAATACATTGTGACACAAATGTTCTTCGACAATAAAAAATTCTTTGCATTTGAAAAGCTTTGCCGGGAAGCCGGAATCACGATTCCCATTATCCCCGGGCTCAAACCCATCACTACCAAAAAACAATTGACGGTGATCCCCCGCACATTCTATGTTGACATTCCGACTGAACTATCCAACGAAATCCAGAAATGTAAGGATGATACCGCGGTGGAGGAAGCCGGCACCGAATGGCTGCTGGATCAATCCAGGGAATTAAAGAAAAAAGGCGTGCCGGTGCTGCACTATTACACGCTCGGTAAACCACAGGTAGTGGCCAACGTGGTCAAGGACCTGTAATCACAAATTACCTGGAAATGGACTCGAGCACCTTTGGGTCAATCGCCACGGGGTATTTCTTTTTCAGCGTTTCATCCCATTGCTGCTCCAGGACAGACTGGTAATCATTGATCACCATGCCCCTGGCTTCTACGAAACTGCGTTGCATGGGTTCAGCGTATACTTTAACGATATAAGCAAAAGAAGCGGTGTTGTCGGAATTGTTCAACAACGGGGACGTGAGCATGCCGCCTTTCGGCGTGGTCTTATTCAGGTTGGGGATCTGTTCCCACTCATAGCGCGATGAATCGGCGATCACTTTTTCTGCGTACGCATCCGTGATCTTTCGCCAATCAACAGGGTTGCTCTTTAATTTGTCGTACACCAGATTGGCAGTATTCATATCGGAACAGAAAAAAAGAACGGCGTCTGCGCTTGCCTTCCAGAGGTATTTCTCTTTGTTCTTATTATACAGGGCCAGCAGAGCGGTTGAATCACCCTGCGCCTTATTCCAGATCTCCTGCTGCATAATCTCGAAAAAAAGATTGCCCTCCTTGAACTCAGTCATCTGGTCGCGGAACTCTTCATTGAAATTTTCCAGATGCTCCCTGTAATAACTTACCAGGGATGTCTGCACCCATTCTTCCCTCACCTGGTCCCAGGGTTTGGAGCCGGTGCCGTCCTGCTTGTAGCGGTAGGTATTTGCATACGTGACCCAATCGGTGGCATTGTAGATCGAATCACCAATCGAGAACAAGGGAGTCGTGGCAATAATGGAACGGCCAATGGTCATGGGTTTGTAATCCAGCACGCTGTCGGTCATATTCCAAAGTGCTGCGTCATCATATCCAAATTTCTTATACCCGGCCTTCTCCATTACTTTTTTATAAATAAAATCACGCGACAACTTCCACCGGCTGTCGGCAATGATCTTTTGCTCCAGTTCCTGCTGGTACGCTTTGTTGTTGGGATCAGACGGGATAGGCTTCAGCGAAATACGTTTCAGGATATGCCAGCCATGAGAGGTAAGAAAAGGCTTGCTGACGGCGCTGTCCTTTGGGAGCGCCCATAGGGCCTTTTCAAATACCGGATCATATTGCCCCACACCAATATCCGGCATCAGTCCGCCGGAAACAGCGGTCACATAATCATTGCTGAAGTCAGCTGCCAGCCTGTTAAAGTTATCCCCTGCGAGTATCCGCTTGTACAGGGAATCTGCTTTGGCGGCAATTTTTTTTCTTTCAGTTTCATCTGAACCGGGAGGAATAGCGAGCAATATCTGCTGCGCTTTTATTTTACCCGCTGCTTTTCTCTCGCCCAGGTTTTTAAAAATATGATATCCTATTTTTGACCGGATCACCGCGGAGTAATGACCGGCTGCTGTGGCATAAATTGCATTTTCAAATTCGTAGGGAAGAGTAAACACCGTGATATACCCCAGGTCACCTTTGTTGTTCCTGGCAGTGGTATCATCGGAACTTTGCTGGGCCACCCGTTGAAAATCTTCTCCTTTTTGCAGTCGGGTCAATATATCATCCCTTTTTTTTGCCGCGGCAATAGTATCGATCGCCCCGGTGGCATTCCTGATCGAGATATAGATGTGCGCCACATGAATGTCTTTCTGGCTGCGCTGAAAAGCTTCCCGGGTCATCCGGGCTGTCAATTCAGGATTGGCCATATACTTTTCGGAGATCTGCGACCGCAGCGATGCGATCTCTGTTTTGATCCCGGGCAGCGTGTCATAATGCCTTTCATACGCTTCCTGGATCTTTAACCGGGATTTGATGTACAGGTCGAGGTAATCGCTGATGGATTTGGCTTTGTTGGGTACCGGCTGGGTATTGTTCTTTTTATAAGCCCGCAGAAAATCTTTTACATCAACACGGTGATTGCCATACGTGAAAAGGGTTTGCGCCGATGCGTTCATTATCACGTGGCTGCTTAGAATAAGAATAAATATCCTCTTCGTCATATTCATTGTTTCTGAATTCCGGAGGCCGTCTTTGGTTACACGGGTCCTCTGTAGTGCACGGCTTTATTAAAACAGCAACCCGCAACCAGCGACTCAGCTACTGCCCTTTCCTTTTTAACTGCAATACATCATCGATCTGGTCCACCGACAATTTTTTTGCTACAATCCGTTTGTCCTTATCGAGCAAATATAATGTAGGAAAAGACTGTATATCGTACAACTGTGAATATCCCGGAACACCTCCGTCGATCCGGGTTTTGTCATCGGCTTTGGAATAATAAACATGGGTCCAGTCCTGCAGATGTTGATCCCGGATGAAACCCAGCCAGTCCTTTTTACTGCCATCAGTTTCTTTTGCCACCGCATACATTTTTAGCCCTTCCCCCTTCCATTTTGCCCGGTAAAAGGAATCGAGTCTTGGCAACACTTCTTTGCAATGCCCGCAGGTGGGATCCCAGAAAACGACCACCGTATAATCTGCCGCCAGGTCATATAACCCCCTGAGCTGGCCGGAGGAATCTGGCAGCAGGATATCCGAAGCAGGAGTACCCATGATATTGGCCATCAGGCTATAGGCCCTGTCGGTAATGGTTTTCTGCCCTTTTTCTGTCAGCCAGGAATATTTTTTATTGGAAAAATATTTCTCATAGAGATGAACAAACACCGCGTCCTCCCACATGTATTTCTGGTTCAGGTAGCGGTTCACAAACTTGACCAGCAGGAAACGGTTCATTTCTTCATTGATGCCGGCAAACCCAAGCATCCAGTCAATTTCTTTGATCACAGAATCGGGATGCGGTACTACGAGCTGCTCGAAATATTTATCCAGTTTATTTTCAAAGAAAGTGGTGTAGCAGAGACGCCCGTCCCAGAAATTGACGCCATCCCAGTAATGTCCTTTATAGAAATCATAGGAGGCGAGTGAGTCTTCTTTTGTTTTCGGATCTTTCAGGTTCCCGGTCAATTTCGGTTCCCGCATGGCGATCAGTAAAGTGGAAAGAATATTATCCGGGTTCTTTTTGATAAGATCTTCCCGGTAATCCGTGATGTCTTTATCGGCCTTTGTCAACTCGTCCATAATGCGGGTGGAATCTTTTTTATCGCGAGCCGTCTTTAACTGCTGTTGCAAAAGATTGATCTCCTTTCCACGCGTGTTCATCTGGTGCTGGTAATTATTGAACAAAACATTATCGGGAGAGTTCTCAAATGTCGCTCCGTTGGAGATGGTCGCAGTATCAGCCTGGATCGAAAATCGCTGGTTCTTGTCAACCAGGATCTCAAAAAAACCGGTTTTGTTGGGATACCCTATCAGGTAAATACCGCCGTTCAGTTTTTTGTCGCCTTTAAAAACAGCTTCACTTTTATCATTCAGTATGGCAGAATCAATAATAGGATAGCTTTTGCCGAAATAATGGCCCAGGTAGATATATTGTTTTTTGAACGGCTTGAAGATGATCCTGATCTCATATCCCTGCTGCGCAAAAGCAGCAAAATTTCCCAACAGGCATCCTAACAGTAGCATTTTTTTCATGAGGCAGAATGAATCCGGCAAATATAAACAAATAGCCCGTGGTACGTGGCAAGTGGGGTGCGGGGAAGGTAAATATCCTTTAAAATTAACAGCCCCGCGGTTGACCAACTCCCGTTCCCGGGTTTCAAAAAAATGAGACGCAAAAAGGGATACTAAAGTGGCAAAAAAAAGAAAAATCTTTATGATGCCGCTTTTCCTTACTCTCCTCCAGCCATTCCCCATTCACTATTTTTGCCCGATGGGAGGAAAAAAGAAAAAAATCAGGGTCCTGGAAAAAGTAAAAGTGGAAGACTTTGCGGCGGAAGGACGTTCACTGGCGAGGCGTGACGGGAAAGTAGTGTTTATTGAACGGACTGTCCCCGGGGATGTGGTGGATGTATATCTCTATAAGAATAAAAAGGATTGGGCGGAGGGTTACCCGCTGGTATTCCATGAATTTTCAGCCCGAAGGATCACCCCCTTCTGCAGTCATTTTGATGACTGTGGCGGTTGTCAGTGGCAAATGGTGCCTTATGAAGAGCAGTTGCAATTCAAACAACAACAGGTGCAGGATGCCCTGGAGCGGATAGGTAAGATACCCCTGCCCACGATTGCGCCGATCATCGGCGCCCGTGAGAACCGATATTTCCGCAACAAGCTGGAATACACTTTTGGAACTAACCGCTATATCCCCGAATCCGAATTTCAAAAAAACGCTTCCTCCCTGAAGGATTCC
>CAYSIU010000018.1:0-3015 GCA_964431095.1 uncultured Chitinophaga sp.
TAAATCAGGCCTGCTGACCTATAATACGTGTGAAAGGCATGAAAGTTACAGGAAGAGCCAAAAATTTATAGACTTCGCAGGTTGGAAATCAACGTGTAAAGGGGGTAATACTGATGAACTGGTGAGAAAGGTCCTCCATGATCAGCTCCCCGGGACCGTTGTCCTTTTTTTGACAGCGGCAGGGTTGCGATTTTTTGCAGCAGGTAGAAGGAGCCTGTCTTTTCCCATCCGAAGCAGACGACTTGAGAACAACCAGGCTAACGCCCAGCAAAACCAGGACGCCAAGGAAAAAGATCCAGTTTTTTTGCTGCATGGTGATGGTTTTGGTTTGAGACGAAAATAATGTACAAAATGTTACAGTAAACTTAAATAATTGATACCCCGGGTAAACAAATATTGATGAACTACAGGACAATGGTGCCGGGAGGCAGGAATTCGGGGATGAATTGCAAAGGGTCTTCCACCCATAACAAACAGGCAAGTCTCTATATTTGCTCAAATATTGAGGTATGAATGAAACACTGGTTCAACGGATCGGCCGGGAAATTGAAGAGATCAAAACCTCCGGTTTGTATAAAACGGAAAGGATCATTGCCAGTCCGCAGGGAGCGGAGATCGTAGTGAACGGCAGAACAGTGCTGAATTTTTGCGCCAACAATTACCTTGGCCTTTCTTCCCATCCCAATGTGATAGCCGCCGCCTATAAATCCATCGATTACCGGGGATACGGGATGAGAAGTGGGCGGTTCAACTGCGGAACGCAGGATATTCATAAAGAACTGTAGGAAAAGATTTCGAAATTCCTCGGTATGGAAGACAGCATCCTGTATGCAGCTGCTTTTGATGCTAACGGCGGGGTGTTCGAGCCCCTGTTTAACGAAGAAGATGCCATTATATCCGATGCACTCAATCATGCGTCTATTATTGATGGCGTCCGTCTGTGCAAAGCGCAACGCTTCCGTTACGAGCACAATAATATGACTGACCTGGAAGTAAAACTGCAGGAAGCAGCCGGGTGCCGGAGCCGGATCATTGTAAGCGATGGTTCTTTCAGCATGGATGGAACCATTGCGCAACTCGATAAGATCTGCGATCTCGCCGATAAATATGATGCGATCGTGATGATCGACGAATGCCACTCGTCCGGTTTTTTGGGGAAGACAGGCAGGGGAACCCATGAATACCGGGGAGTGATGGGAAGGATCGATATTATTACCGGCACATTGGGCAAAGCATTGGGTGGGGCTTCGGGTGGATTCACTTCGGGACGCAGGGAGATCATTGAAATGTTGCGCCAGCGTTCCCGGCCTTATTTATTCAGTAATACATTAGCCCCTTCTATTGTCGGGGCTTCCATTGCCGTGCTGGATATGCTGACTGAAACGACGGAATTGCGGGATAAACTGGAATACAACACAAAATATTTCCGGGCAAAGATGACCGAAGCCGGATTCGACATCAAGCCCGGTGATCATCCCATTGTTCCGATCATGCTCTATGATGCCGTGCTGGCGCAGAATTTCGCCGCTAAGCTTTTGGAGGAAGCCATCTACGTCATAGGTTTCTTTTTCCCGGTGGTGCCGAAGGGCCAGGCAAGAATCAGGGTACAGTTGAGCGCAGCACACGAACAGCAGCATTTGGATAAGGCGATCGCTGCATTTATCAAAATAGGGAAAGAACTGGGCGTGTTAAAAAATGCTCTCGTGAAATAACTTAAAAAGTCCCTTTAGGGCCTGGCTGCCTCGTTCCGGATGATAAACTGCCAGACAGGGATAGTGGCAGTCATTTCAAATTCAATTCTCCCGCTGCCTGTTTCAAGAGGTCGGCTCCCGTATGATCGCCGTCGAACATGATCAGGAAACGTCCACCTGAAAAACAAGTAAATGAACAATTGCCGGATGTTTTATCACAATGTTCAAACGCCTTTCCTCCTTTAAAATCGATCATTCGGGTATAGTCTGTCTCCGTTTCCTGCCCGGTTTCCCAGAGCGAAAGATATTGCATACTGTAGATCCCGGCACCGGCCGAACCCGCGCAATCATAAATGCTCAATTTGATGCTTGTGCTATCATTCAGTGGATAAAGAGCGGTGGCCAGTCCCGCCCCCATACTGCTGATCACCGTATCCTCCTTTCTATCGGCCCCTCCGATTGTTGAGGGAAGTAAAGCCTTTAATTGATCGGGTGCCAGAGGAGATAATTTACCCAGTTCTTCTTTGATTTTGTCTGCATCCTCTATTGCATTCTGTACCCCATTCGCGCTGGGGGTTATTTTTTCTTTATTATCTGTGGCACCAGGAGTTAATTCTTTCCCATTTTTATTCTTACATGCAACAAGCAATGCCAACCAGGCCATGAGGAGAAAAGTGCTTCTTTTCATAGCGAATGAATTTAGTTTAAGAGTAAACAAATATAACAGAACCCGGGTTTTTACGAGAAGGTAAACGGGCTCGTATTTTCACGATACCCTTTTTCATAAATAGTTCTTCAAAAGTTATGAAAAACAATTTCCCGTTATTATTTTCGTTCTCTACTACGATGCGTTAATTATACCCGCCAAGATCCTCTGGAATTTCCTTAATTAATTTGTTGACCCAACTTGTGAAACGTATGAAAAAACTATGGCTTTGCCTGGCTTTGGCGGTTTTTGTTGTTTGCATTTTTAGTTCCTGTGCAGCCTCCAAAAGAGATTGCCAGGGTGTTAGACATTACAAACAGAAAGGCGGTTTTTATCTTTGATTAGAAACCCGGCTACTATTGCGATCATCCCGGCAACTAACCGGGATTTTTATTTTTTACTAACCAGTATTTTAACGCCGAGTCCTATCAGGATCAACCCCGTGATCTTTTCCTGCCAGTTCCTGAACCTTTTATTATTACGAAGCCTATTCCTGAAAATTCGGGTAAGGTGGCCGCCAAATACAGGGTTAATTGTTCCTTCCAATTGGACCCATATTCCAGGAAAAGAAATTGGTCCTCTTAAGGGGGAGAGGGTGGGTTGAAGGAAGTGGGTAAA
>CAYSIU010000018.1:3025-14311 GCA_964431095.1 uncultured Chitinophaga sp.
CGGTCAGGGTGGGGACCAATATCAGGATCAGTGTTCCCTGCAAGTCGAACCATAATCCCAGGAAAGCAATTTGTCCCTCTAAGTGGGCGGAGTGTGGGTTGATGAACTGGGGTAAAAAAGAGAGAAAGAAAATGGCCACTTTGGGATTCAATACATTGGTGATCATTCCCTGGAAGTAGACCTTCCGGTAACTCAAAGCAGGGAGCCGTTCCGGCTCATTTTCGTTTTTGCTTTTATTCAATAATAACCGCAATCCAAGATAGACGAGGTAAGCTGCCCCTGCATATTTGATCAAAGCAAAAACTAAAACAGACTCTTCAAAGATCTTTGAGAGGCCCACAGTAGCGGCCGTGATATGAACCAGGCAACCGGTAAAGATCCCGAGGGCAGAAAATATCCCGGCCCTGGTTCCCTGGGAAAGGCTCCGTGCGGCGGTATAGATCATGTCCGGTCCCGGTGCGAGGTTGATTACCAGGCTGACCGAAAGGAACAGATAGAAGTGGTCGATTTGAAACATGCAGGAATTTTAAAGATGTATAAATTTCACTGCTTAAAATTACAACAGCCCTGCCAATCCAGGCTGCTTTACCTTTGCCGGAAAATTGAACGATGACAAGGCCCTCCGTCTATTCTTTCCTTTTTATCATTCTATTGATTGTTTCGTGTACCCCTAATAACGTGAAACAGGACATAGACCTGAAACAGTATTTTGATGAGAACAAGGTGGAAGGCTGTTTTACCCTGATGAACAATGGAACGGGGAAGTTTACTGTTTATAATCTATCCCGTTACCGCGACAGCAGTTATTTACCCGCCTCTACTTTTAAGATCGTCAATTCATTGATCGGTCTGCAGACCGGAAAGATCAGCAGTGATAGTATGCTGATAAAATGGGATGGCATCAAACGGCCTGTGGAAGAATGGAATAAAGACCTGACCATGTATGAGGCATTCAGGGTGTCGGCCGTCAATTATTACCAGGAAGTGGCGAGACGGATCGGGAAGGACACGATGCAATACTGGCTCGATTCATTGCATTACGGCACCGCGAAAATAAAAACGAGGATTGATTCGTTCTGGCTGGATAATTCCCTCAAAATAAGACCCGATGAAGAACTGGGCCTTGTAAAACGATTATATTTTGACCAGCTCCCTTTTTTTAAAAGCTACCAGGAAGTGGTGAAACGGGCCATGCTGTTTGAGAACAACGCCAATTACCGGTTGGGTTATAAAACCGGTTGGGGTTTTCGCGAAAACGGAAATGCCCTGGGTTGGGTAGTGGGATGGGTGGAAGAAAATAATCACCCGTACTTTTTTGTATTAAATATTGAATCGCCGGATAAAAACTTTGATATGTGGAAGATGCGGATGAAGATGCTGAAAGATATTTTAAAGCATCTTGGCTTTTTAGAAGGGAAGATGTAAGGTGAATGGGGTGAATAGAAATTAATGAACAGAACACTGATATCATAAATCTGATTTTAATTAACCAATCCCTGATCAACCCGACCCTTATTTGGTTTAATTTTTGTTTTAAAATATATTTTGATCCGATTTTCAAAATGAATCTTCAGTTTGAACATAAAGAGTTGATCTGGCTTTTTGGGATCGTGGCAGTGCTGGTCCTTCTCTTTGTTGTTGTTTTGCGCTGGAAGGTAAAAATGAAAAAAAGGATCGGCGATCAGAAACTGGTCAACCTTCTCATCAGTAATTATTCTTCCAAACGTTTTATTCTTAAATTTCTCCTGCTGACCATTGCCCTGGTATTGGGCATCATGGGGGCCATGAATCCCCGCAGACCCGGAGGTGACGATACGATTAAAAGAAAAGGGATCGATATCGCCATTGCGCTGGATGTCAGTAAAAGTATGCTGGCGGCCGACCTGGCGCCCAGCCGCCTGGAAAGGGCCCGGCAATTCATCAACAAGCTGATGAATGAAATGCCGGATGACCGGGTGGCGTTGATCTTATTTGCGGGCAAAGCATATATGCAGATGCCGCTCACGACCGACCATGGTGCGGCACAATTGTTTGTTTCTTCAGCCGGACCGGATGCAGTCCCGCAACAGGGCACCGTGATCAGTGATGCTTTACAGATGAGTGCCAGAGTATTCAACAGCGCCGAAAAAAGGTTCAAAACAGTGGTATTGATCTCTGACGGGGAAGACCATGACGAAAATGCTGTAAAAACAGCCCGGGAACTTGCAGACCAGGGAGTGATGATCAATACGGTCGGAATCGGTTCTCCTGAAGGATCGGTGATTATTGATCCCGCTACCGGCGAAAACAAAAAAGATGCGATGGGTAATACGGTCATATCAAAACTGAACGAGGATATATTAAAAGACATTGCCAAACAAACCAACGGGATTTACGTGCGCCTGCAAAGCAGCGATGAGGCAGTAACAGCCCTTAAAACCCAGTTGTCGCAGATCGATCGTAAAGCTTTTGGGGATGTATCACTGATGAATTTCAGGACCTATTATATGTGGCTGGCAGGGGCCATGCTGGTTTTATTATTGGTAGAGAACTTTATTCCTGAAAGAAAAAAAACCCGGACATGAGAATGACTCTCCAGATATTATTCCTATTCATTACCGGTAGCTTGTTTGGTCAGTCGCAACAGGCAGAAAGAGCCATACAATCAGGAAATGATCTTTACAAACAGGAGCAATTTAATAAAGCTGCTACCGAATATAACAGGGCACTGGAAGCTGACCCGTCCAATACAATCGCAAAGTTTAACCAGGCCAATGCTTTTTACAGGCAGGATCAAAAAGTAGAAGCCGCTCAGATTTACAGTGCAGTGATCAGCGGGACAGGAGAAAAAGGATTGCGGTCAAAGGCCTATTATAACAAAGGAGTGGTGTTGAGTGCTCAAAAGAACCTCGAGGAAAGCATTGAAGCGTATAAAAATACTTTGCGCCTGAACCCCGATGATAAAGATGCCAGGGAAAACCTGCAAAAAGCCCTGCTGGAACTAAAGAAGAAACAGCCTCCTCCAAAGAAAGAAAATCAGCAAAAGAAAAAACAAGACCAGCAAAAACAGCAACAACAACCCAAAATGAGTCCAAAGGACGCCGAGCAGCGTCTCCAATTGCTGCAGCAAAAAGAAAAAGAAGTGCAACAGCGGATCCAGAAAGAAAAAAACAAAAACGCGGGCTCTCTGCCAAAGGATTGGTAATACTAATATGTTAATGTGCTAATATGCTAATATGCTAATATGCTAATGTGCTGATGTGTTTATGTCCTCTGCAGCTCGGAGAGTTTGACTAAATTTGCAGTGGTTCCTGTTAGCATTTTAGCAAATTATCTTATTAGCCATTGCCCATGCAATTTTATTGCGAATCCCTTACGGAACACAAGCGTCTTGCAACAAAGGAGGTCAGGATCGGTGACCTGCTGCTGGGTAATTTTCATCCTATACGGGTTCAGACCATGACCACAACGGATACGATGGATACGATGGCTACCGTGGAACAAAGTATTCGTTGTATCGAAGCCGGATCAGAGCTCATCCGGATCACTGCTCCTTCAAAAAGGGAGGCAGAAAATTTACTGGCTATAAAGAATGAGTTACGCAGGAGAGGATACCATACCCCTATTGTTGCCGATATTCATTTTACTCCCAATGCTGCAGAAATCGCGGCAAGGATCGTGGAGAAGGTGAGGGTGAACCCCGGTAACTATATTGACAAAAAGAAATTTGAACAGATAGAATATACAGACACAGAGTATGCAGCGGAGATTGAACGGATCCGGGAACGGTTTACGCCACTGGTGAAGATCTGCAAGGAATATGGCACGGCCCTGCGCATCGGTACCAATCATGGCTCCCTGAGCGACCGAATCATGAGCCGTTACGGAGATACCCCCACCGGTATGGTGGAAAGTGCCATGGAGTTCCTGAGAATTGCAAGAGCGGAATCGTATCATGAAATTGTGCTCAGCATGAAAAGCAGCAACCCGCTGGTAATGGTGCAGGCGTATCGTTTACTGATCAAAACCATGTTTGATGAGTTTGGGGAATGCTATCCTCTTCACCTCGGTGTAACAGAAGCAGGTGATGGGGAAGATGGGAGGATCAAAAGCGCAGTGGGGATCGGGACCCTGCTGGAAGACGGGATCGGCGATACCATCCGGGTTTCCCTTACGGAGGATCCTGAATTTGAGATCCCGGTTTGTAAAGATCTTCTCAAATGCTTAACCGCAAACCCTTCTCCCGGGGAACAGAACTTTAAAGTTTCCCCGATTTCGAAACTTCCCTACGATCCGTTCAGTTTTAAACGAAGAGAAAGTTTTCCTGTAGGCAATATTGGAGGCAAACAGGTCCCGGTAGTCGTGGCTGATCTCAGTAAAATAAAAAAAATATCGCCTCGTCATTTACAGAGCATTGGCTACCTCTACGATGCTGTAACAGATAAATGGAATATTGCAGAAGCCGCTGCGGATTATATTTTTACGGGAGATCAATTATTGGATTTTGAATTACCGGGAACGCTACAACCCATACTTTCCAGCCGGGTATGGGAAAATACCGCTGAAAAAAATAAATACTACCCGAATTATGAAATAGCTGAATTTATCACCGGATCCGCTGAAAGATCGGATCAGGTGAATTTTGTTTCCATTGATGAGAGCCAGGGTTCTTATAGACCAGGCGAATTGAACAGGTATTTCGATCTCATAAAGAACGATAAAACAGTTGTTCTTTGCCTGGGTTCGAACAAGTCGAATGGTATGCAATCGGTTCGGCAAATGTTCACCGGGCTGATGAATGGGGATATCAGCAATCCTGTTGTGCTCATGACCTGCAGCCACGGGCAAACACCGGATGAACACCTGATCCATTTTGCCACAGAGACCGGAGCCCTCTTCCTCGAAGGAATGGGTGATGGCCTATGGCTGTCCTATGGCCACAGGGCGCAGATGGAAAATATCAAAATAACCGGTAGAACTTATCTTGACGTGAAGGATATCTACCAGTTCACGAACAACACCGCCTTCAGTATCCTGCAGGCAACCCGAACAAGGATTTCAAAAACGGAGTATATCTCCTGTCCGAGTTGCGGCCGCACTTTATTTGATCTCCAGGAAACCACCGCGAAGATCCGGTCTGTGACGCATCATTTGAAAGGCGTAAAGATCGCCATCATGGGTTGTATTGTAAACGGGCCGGGGGAAATGGCGGACGCAGATTTTGGTTACGTGGGCAGTGGCCCGGGCAAGATCACTTTGTATAAAGGGAAAGAAATAATGAAGCGGAATGTCAATAGCGAAGTAGCGGTGGAAGAACTGATCAGCTTATTGAAGGAAAACGATGCCTGGCTCGAACCATAAATCCTCTTCATGAAGAAAAATACCTGGCTCCTGCTTTTTACGCTCCTGTTTATTGGGGATCTCGTCGCCATTCAATGGGGCGACGCGGCTATGGAATCTGTTTGCAAGCCACTGGTCATTCCTTTCCTGGTGGGTTACTTTTCTTTACAAATAAAGAGTACAACGGGACGGTTGAAGAAATGGATATTCACCGCGCTTTTCTTTTCCTGGGTGGGAGATATATTGCTCCTGTTCCAGGAAAATGGTCAACTGTTCTTTTTATTGGGTCTCTCTTGTTTTTTACTGGCACATTTGTGCTATATCTGTTTTTTTTACACGGTCATACAAACAGAAACCATAAAGAAGAACCTGACGGTTATACTAATCGGGATTTTATATGGGGCGGGGATGATTTTTTTCCTGTCTCCCCGGCTGGGCGCTATGAGATGGCCGGTTTACCTCTACTCAGCCGTCATTATAACCATGTTCATCATGGCCACGCATATGCTCTTTATCAAAAGAAAGACCATTGGCCAATACCTGATGATCGGGGCGCTGTTGTTTGTAATTTCTGACTCTATATTAGCCGTAAACAAATTTTATCAACCGTTCTGGATCGCCGGGGTATTGATTATGCTGACCTATGGCATGGCACAGCTGTTAATCGTGAAAGGATCTGCCTGATATATCCGGGCAGTTAATTCCCGCTAAATTTGACGCATGCAAAAAACTGATTTTTTGATCATCGGTTCGGGTATTGCGGGATTGACCTATGCCTTGAAAGTGGCGGGCAAGTTCCCTGATAAACGCGTGATGGTGATGACGAAAGCCACGGCGGACGAAACCAATACAAAGTATGCACAGGGAGGGATCGCAGTGGTAAACGACTTGGAAAACGACAGCTTTGAAAAACATATTGAAGATACATTGATCGCTGGGGATGGTTTGTGTAATGAAAAAGTAGTGGAGATCGTGGTGAAAGAAGGTCCCGAAAGGGTACAGGAAATCATTGACTGGGGAGCCCGGTTCGATAAAGAAAAAGACGGGGATTTTAAAAGGGGGAGAGAAGGGGGCCATTCAGAATTCCGTATCCTTCATCATAAGGATATAACAGGCTGGGAAATAGAAAGGACCCTGCTGGAGGCGTTGGCAAAACAGCCCAATATTGAGTTTGTCAAACATTGTTTTGTTGTTGACCTCATTACGCAACATCATCTCGGCTACTTGGTCACTAAGTCCACTCCCGATATCGAATGCTATGGAGTATACGTATTGAACCTGGAAACCCACCGGATCGAAAAAGTAGTTTCGAAGATCACTTTGCTGGCTACAGGCGGCAATGGCCAGGTGTACCGGAGCACTACCAACCCATCCATTGCCACCGGCGACGGAGTGGCGATGCTGTACCGGGCCAAGGGCAGGATCGAGAACATGGAATTCATCCAGTTTCATCCCACAGCGTTGTACGAGCCGGGAAGAAAGGGGCAGGCGTTCCTGATAACCGAAGCGCTGCGGGGTGAGGCGGGCACCCTGCGAAACAAGAGCGGGGAAGCTTTTAGGGAGCGGTATGATCAACGGAAGGATCTGGCCCCACGGGATATTGTAGCGAGGGCCATCGACAGTGAAATGAAACGAACCGGCACAGAGCATGTCTGGCTGGACTGCCGGCATTTCAGCCAAAAAAAATTTGTGGAACATTTCCCGAATATTTATGAAAAATGTCTGTCCATCGGGATCGATATTACCCGTCATATGATACCGGTGGCACCAGCCGCTCATTACAGTTGTGGCGGTATTAAAACAGATGAATGGGGCAGGAGCTCGGTCCGGAATTTATATGCCTGCGGCGAATGTGCCAGTACCGAACTGCATGGTGCCAACCGTCTCGCAAGTAATTCCCTCCTGGAGGCGATGGTATTTGCCCATCGCTGCTTCCTCGACAGTGCAGAACGGTTTCCGGGACTTTCTTTCAAAGAAAATATCCCCGACTGGAAGGCGGAGGGAACAACCGAACCCAAAGAAATGATCCTGATCACCCAGAGTTTAAAAGAGCTGCAACAGGTTATGAGCGATTATGTGGGAATTGTCCGCAATGATGTTCGTTTACACAGGGCCATGCGCCGGTTGGATCTTTTATGGGAAGAAACAGAACAATTATATGAGAGCAGTTCCCTCTCACCGCACCTGCTGGAATTGCGCAATATGATTACGGTGGGTTATCTGATTGTAAAATGCGCAGGTTTCCGAAAAGAAAGCCGGGGGCTGCATTATAATACGGATTACCCCGGCAAAAGCGCTCTTGTACAAAACATCGTACTGTAGTTTTTATCTTTGATCATCATGTACTATGTCGTTTATGGTTTCCTGTGGCTCATTTCCCTGCTCCCCCTGCGAGTCCTTTATATCATTTCGGACGGTATTTACGGATTGATTTTTTATGTATTCAGGTACAGGAAAAATGTGGTAATGAACAACCTGAAGATTGCTTTTCCCCAAAAAACAGAAAAGGAAAGAAAACGGATCGCTAAGAAATTCTACCACAACCTGGTAGATACTTTTATCGAAACGATCAAGATGGTCAGTGCGTCGCGGGAATTTATTTTAAAAAGATTTACCGCCAACTGGGACCTGGTAAATCAATATAAAAGCAGCGGTAAAAACTTACAGCTGCATGCGGGACATAATTTTAACTGGGAATGGGGTAATGCAGCAGGTGCTGTACGTCTTGATTTCCCTTTTCTGGTTGTTTATATGCCGATCGCTAATAAGGTTCTTAACCGCCTCTTCATTCAACTCCGTTCACGTCACGGCAGCATTTTGCTGCGGGCCACAAATATGGCGGAAGATTTCGTTCCTTACCGGAATATCCAATACTTATTGGGGTTGGCGGCCGATCAAAACCCCGGGCATCCCGCCAGCGCCTGGTGGTTTAATTTCTTTGGTAAACCCACGCCTTTTATTAAAGGCCCGGCAAGGGGGGCCGCCAATAATCGCACAGTGGTCATTTTTGGTTTTATCCACAAGCCGAAGAGAGGATTCTACGAAGCTCTGTTTTCCGTGGCAGAGGAAAATCCGCAGGAGAGCACGCAGCAGGAACTGACCCGAAAATTTGTACGTTATCTCGAAGAAGTGATCCGGCAGTATCCCGATATGTGGCTCTGGAGTCATCGCCGCTGGAAATGGGAATGGAAACCGGAATATGGTGACCCGATCGAATAAAAAAGCCTCCCGTGTACTGAAGGCTTTTCTGCTTTTCAATTAATGATCCTTCTTTTTCTTCCACTTGTTTTTCCACTGCAGGTAATCAAGGAAGTAAATCACTTTGAACGAAATATTGTTGTTATCGTTGGCCTTCATTGTATTATTGAAGTTCTTGAAATAACCATCCTCCACTGAGTGGTTAAAATCATAGGCGGCATTTTTCCAGACCAGGTTTATAAAACTGCCCGGTGCAAACTGCCAGGTGAATACCGCATCAATATTGAAAGCATTATAGTTTTGGTTCACGTTCTGATCAAAAACCGTATTCTTTTCGAGCTGTCCATTTTCCAGCAGGGTGAAGAATTCCTCGTACGCCACTTTGCTCCAGTAGTGGCGGATCCGGGTATTGATACTCATCTTGTCGTTGAAACTGTACTTGAAGTTTAACATATTTTCCACGCTTTGAATATCGCGTTTGCCGAATATCACGTCGTTCCCGCTGATGGCAGCAAACCCTGTGTTATTGTTCTGCGGGGAGAGATTTAAATTGTAACTCACCGAGAATTTCTTGATGAAACGGGAACGGGGACCGAAATTGATATTGTATTTCTCGCTGTTGAAAAAACTTCTTTTTACATACAAGACCTCGGTGTAAAGTTTGAATTTTTTTGAATTGTTCGTTTCCACCCACCCATCCATAAAAAAGTCGGACCAGCCCCTGAACATCCTGCCCGGCACACGGGGTTCATAAAAATCATTGTAGGGGAAGTCATAACCAAACAACGCACCAACAAACCAGAGGTTTTTCATCTGCCCGTTCGCATTGATATTGAAATTAGCATTCTGGTAGGCTGATGGGGCTAATCTTCTTGAATAATAGGTATTAAAGTTGAGGTAAATATTATTGTACCATTTTGAAGGTTTGGTCCAGCGATAGCCCACCCATGCATAATGGTCAAGAATGTTCCTGAACGTAAAATAACCGAGATCATTGCTGTTAAATGTTTTATTGATGAGGTCTTCATTGACGTTGAAATTGAACCGGCCGCTGGTCTTGCCAAATGAGAAACTGTGGCTGTAGCCGGTCTGGGTGTTCCCCTTTGCAGGATAGCCGAACAGGTTACTCGTAGCCAGTTTACCGCTGACATTCCAGGTGTTCTTTTTGTCATTCAGGCTAAACAACCCGGCCGTAACATTGGCATCGTAATCGCTCCCGCTTCGCCATACATTGGTGTTGACGAGAGAAACACTTGAATTATTTTTCATGGTCTGGTCCAGTACAATTACACTGTAGTTGGTCAGGGGATCAATGACCACTTTTCGCTGGGCTTTATTGGTAGAATCTTCGAGGGTTGCATAACGGGTGTTGGTCAAGGCGTTTAATATACCGATGCCGAGTCCTTTTACGGTCCTCCCGGAGATCTTTGTGGCGTTGATCAGTTTTGATTCAACTGGGTTCTTTACTACAAACTCATTCGGGTGGATGTAATCATCGGTTGAATGCAATAGGACCGGGTCAATACCAATCCTTCGCGGATAAAACAGGTTGCCTTTGCTGAACAATTCGGTTCCTTCTGTAAAAAAGGGCCGGTTCTCAGTGTATTTAATTTCAAACGGGGTCAGGTTCAGCACGCGGTTATCACTTTGTACCTGCCCGAAATCAGGCACCAGGGTTGCATCCAATGTAAAAGCCTGGTTGATCCCATACTTTACATCCATCCCGCCGTTCAGAGAAGAGGTCCAATTCTTTTGGCCGGGTTGGTTGACCGGGTAATGATTGACGTAGGTGGAAAGATAGGGTGAGAATTGGAGCCGCAGGGGTGGTTTGATATTGCTGATGCCCGTCCACAGTCCTTCCTGGGTCAGGAAACCATTTATATTGGGATCAATAGGATTCCAGGTGTATTGTTGTTCGGTTTTTCTCCTGCGCCGGGTAATGTTGAGCCCCCAGCTCTGGAGATCCTTTTTTCCAAACCGGATGGCCGAATAGGGAATGAACATTTCGAAGCTCCAGCCATTGTCATGGATCACGGCCGCACTTTGCCAAACGGCATTCCACGAAAAATCCTCATTGTTCCCATTGGGGTTGGGCGACATCTTCGCGTCCCATTGTTCACCCAGCGGGGTCACAAAATATTCAAAGCCATTCAGCTTATCGTAATAGGTATCAAAGATCAGCCCGATATAATCATTGCTTCCAAAACCATCGCGCCCGGCCAGTTCTGAGGCGATACTGTCTTTAGTGCGCTCATAACAATATCCGCCGAAGTAAATCCCTTCATCATTATACATCAGGTACGATACGGTTTTTGTTTCCGGGTTTTCAACGGCACCGACCTTTGGACGGAATTCAATAAGCTCTGTCATCTGCGCCGCGTCTTTCCATGCAGCATCATCAAGCAAGCCATCTATTTTTACGGGTTGGGTTGTTCTTTTTGCCGGGAGTTGTTTAGGAACGGGGCTTTGGGAGAAACTGGTCAGTGACAAGAATAGGGATACCCCCAGGGTTAAGTTGGTTTTGAATTTCATGGCTATACTTTAACAGCGTCCGTCAGGCCTCATAGATGACTATTCAGCTTTTCAGACTTGGTTATGACGCAAAAGACGAAATAAGGTTACTCTGTATGGTGTGCGGCTTAACTACTAACCTGTTCGTAATTTAAAGGTAATGGGCTCCGCTGCCTTCATGATGGCGAATTATCTGACCGGCGACAATTTCCTGACGAATGGTGAAAAAAAGGGGGTGTTAACTTTTTATTGGCAAAA
>CAYSIU010000019.1:0-14278 GCA_964431095.1 uncultured Chitinophaga sp.
CTGGCCCCCTTGACCAGGCTGGTCTCTTGTTTGAATTGGGAGGAAAGGAACTCTTCGATGAATTGACTGGTGGATGCATACAACCGGATCATTAAATTCTCCTCCGGCTGTAATAAATAGGGTTGAAATGCCGCCGTGATCCTTTCACCGATACCGATCAGTTTTCCAACTTTATGTTTTTTAATTTTTTCCAGCACTTCGCCGTATAATATTTCGTCCGGAAGAGCGCTTTGCAGGAAATCGGACAGGATCACAGTTTTCTTTTCTCCCTTGCTTTGCTGGTCCAGGAAGTTCAGCGCTATTTCCAGGGAGTCGATGTCGGCGCTATAGCTGTCGTTGATGATGGAACAATGATTGATGCCTTTCTTTAATTCCAGCCGCATGGTTACCGGTGAAAGGGTCTTCATCCGGTTTTTTATTTTATCATTATCATAGCCGAGCATCAGCATCAGTTGCCAGCAGGTGATGGCATTCTGCACCGAGGCATCATCGGTAAAGGGGATCGTGATCGAAATAGCACCGGTTGAATCATTTTTTTTCAGGGCAATGATCGTTGTCTGTGTCTCCTGCTTATTTATATCCGTTATCCGGAGCGCTTCAGGTTGTTTTGCATGGAGGAATAAGATCCTTTTCTCGGCTTCTTTTTGTTCAGGGGAGGCAAAACCTTCACTATGCGCTTCCCCGATATTCGTCAGTATACCGATCGTGGGCCGGATGATCTTTTCCAGTTTTTCCATTTCGCCGGGTTGTGAAATGCCCGCTTCAAATATGGCCAATGTGTGTTGTTCATTCATTTGCCAGACGCTCAATGGCACGCCGATCTGTGAATTATAACTCCGGGGACTGCGGACAATATTGTATTCTTCCTGGAGGAGCTGGTACAGCCATTCTTTTACGATGGTTTTACCATTACTGCCCGTGATACCTATCACGGGGATGTTGAATTGCTGCCGGTGCCAGGCGGCCAGTTCCTGTAAGGCAGCCAGGGTATTTCCCACCCGAAAAAAATCAGCACCGGGATAATTATTTATTTCTACAGGTTCGCTCACCACGAAGGCTTTCACTCCTTTTTTATACAATTCAGCAATGAACTGGTGTCCGTCCCTTCGCGGGCCATTCAGCGCAAAAAAAAGTGATGCAGCAGGAGAATGGACCTTACGGCTGTCGAGCAGCAGGTGTTCGATCAGGGTATCCTCGGCAGGAGCTGTTGCTGCATTTATGATCCGGGCAATATGGCTTAATGGGTATTTCAATAGCTGGTGATATACTGAATGACAATTGTTTTTAATCTTTCACATCACGGGGTGCTCCTTTCTTGGGAATAAAAATGGAATAAAAAATCGAGCCCGAAATGCAAACCATAATTATTCCCAGCGATATAATGACCTGGATATTTTTAGGGATCCAATCATTGATCCAGCGTTCGGTCAGCATTTTGATGCCGATAAAAACCAGCACGATCGCAATTCCCTGTTGCAGGTATTCGAATTTACTGATGGCACTTCTCAAAAGAAAGAAAAGAGACCGGAGACCCAATACGGCAAATATATTGGAGGTATAGATCACCATCCTATCTCTCGAGATCCCGATCACCGCCGGGATAGAATCCAGGGCAAAAACAATATCAATAGCGGCCAGCATGATCACTACCACGAACAAGATCGTATAGGCAGGCTTGCCATTTTCGAGGATCTTGAAGCGTCCATTGCCATCCTTCTCGGTGAGCGGCAGAAATTTTTTCATGAACCGGTACACCTTGCTTTCCTGGGGATCAAACTCTTTATCTTCCGTTTCAATGAACATCCGGTATCCGGTGTAAACCAGGAAGGCCCCGAAAATATAAAGCACCCATTCAAATTTTAACAGCGCCACCCCGATCGTTATAAAGATCACCCTGAAAATTATGGCCATGAGGATGCCAATCAGCAGCACCTGGCCAAAATATTTCTCCTTGACCGAAAAAGATGAAAAAATAAGAATGAAAACAAAGATATTATCAATGCTCAGGCTCCATTCCATCAGGTACCCGCTGAGGTACTGCAGGGCAAGCGTTTCCCCGCTCTGCATCCACATGAAGACAAAGAAAGCCAGGGCGAGAGCTACCCAGAAAAAGGTCTGGTACAATGCCTGCCTGATCGAAATCTTCTTTCCTCTGCGGCTCAGGAGACCGAGGTCAAAAATCAATGCCAGCAACAAAACAATTCCAAACACCAGGTAAGAGATCTGGTCAGTGGTCATCTTCCGAATTTAAATAACTGCAAAGATACAGGTAGCGGCTGCAAGGTCTTCAGGTTGCGTAACGCCGCTTTCTTATTTCCTGGTAGATCCAGCCCAGCAGCAGGACCAGCAATACCGGCAACGCGATATTGATCAGTTGCCAGCGGGTCTTTTGAGCATTTATTTTTTTACTGTCGAGCAGGCGAAGCACTATGTCCTTATTCCTAGTTTCACTGATGGCCGGGTTGCTAACAAGATACTCAATGCAATTCAGCAGGAATTCGCGGTTGGCCACCGGGACAAAATACTTTCCGCACTCCGACTGTTTCAGGTATTCGGCATAGGTGTATTTATTCCAACCCATGGGTATAGGTTCAGGAGAAGTATTGGGGCCATTGCCCGGGAGGAAATCATTCAGCACAATATCGCCATCGGCCACTACGATCATTTTATTCCCGGGGGAAGACTCGCGAAAACTTTCCCCGTGTGCCGACAAGCTGTCTCTTTGCAACTGCGTGATCCGGTTCCTGAACAAGGAGGTGAATTGACCTTCGAGGAGCATCGCCACCGGGATCGCATTTTTTTTGAAATGCTCATCCTCGGGTACATTTTTGTTCTCGTTGAGGCTGATTAGTGCCGGGGTGCTGATGATTCTGGAATTGGGAGAACTGACCAATAAAGGTTCTTTGCGGACCCCCTCTCCCCGGATCGTATCAATCGAATTGGCAAACCGCGCCGACACATAACCAAGGTTCCTGGTTGCATTGTTATTCCCCGAAGACAAAATGGGATAATAGTTCCAATGCAGGCATTCCAGTTGCGGGTTCTGCATGGTTCCCCCCACCACGAAGGGGAGGACATCACATTGCAGGTCCATCACCAGGTCGGTATTGATCCGCAAACCATACCTGAAAAAAAGATCGGTGAGATCAAGGTTCCGGTCATACGCGATAGTCTCGGGTTTTAACGAAAGACTATCCTGCTCCGCAATCAGGTTATCGATAAACAAGAGAAGCTTGCCCCCATGCATCACATACTGATCCATTTTCAGTTTTTCTTCTTCCCTAAAGCGGGCGGTGGGTTTTACGACTAAAAGAAGGTTAAGATCGGGAGGTACGACGGGTTGCCGAACCAGGTCAAAAGTATAAAATGCATAATCTTTTCTCAGTGTCTCTACAAGATCATAGGTCCGGGCATCCATCGGCTCCCCGTTCCCGACGGCATAACCAATCGACGGTTTTTGTTCGTGAATCACTTTATCGAGCGTATGGGCAAACTGGTATTCCATCAATGCTTCGGCGCTGTTTATTTCATCCTGTGATATCCTGCCGCTGGCGCCAGGATAAAGATTCACCAGTGCCTGCGTGTTTTTATAATGAAGCACCGCTACCGGGAAAATAATATTGCTGCTCTCCCCGCTTTTTTTCTGTACGGTGAGGTTGATAGGAACGGCTCCCATTTTTACAAGCGAATCCCCATAAATAGTTTTCCCATCACTCATTTCGTCCAACGGTGAAATAAACCGGTAACGGATATGATCACTATTCCTATCCTTCAGCAACCCGAGAAATTCTTTGGTTGAAGTGGCGAGTTTCCTGAACCCTGAAGGAAAATCGCCTTTCAGGAAAACATCGATCTGCACTTCATCATCCAGCTCCTGCAGTAAATTTTTGGTGGCTTTGCTGAGTGTATATCTTTTTTCCTTTGTCAGGTCGAGGCGGGCATGAAAAAGTGATGCGAGATAATTGATGATAAATAAAATGAAAAGAAGCAGAACCCACCAGTATTTTGAAGAAAGTATTTTAGTAAGGTTTTTCATTTTTTTAGCAGGTTCCTGTTAGTAATAGTTAAAAACAAAAATATCACCGACAGGAAATAGATCAGGTCTCTTGTATCGATCAATCCCCGGCTGATGCTCCGGTAATGAAAATCGATCCCGGCCATTTCCACATAATAGTCGCCCCCGTTGCTTAACGCCGGTAATTTGCTGATCGCGCTGAAACCGTAGTACAACAAAGCGCAACCGATCAGTCCTGCAATGAAAGCTACCACTGTATTGTTCGTAAAGCTGCTGCAGCAGGTACTGATGGCAACAAAGACTGCTGCCAAAAGGAACAAGCCGATATAAGAACCCATCGTGGCTCCCTTATCGATGCCTTCCCCGGATGAAAGACGCTGGATAGAAACTATATAAACAATCGTAGGCAGCAGCGCAATCAACACCACGACCAGGCTTCCCAGGTATTTCCCCCCGATGATCTGCCAGCGACCCAACGGGCGGGTCTGCAATATTTCATAGGTACCCGTCTTGAATTCCTCCGCAAAACTGCGCATCGTAATGGCGGGGATCAGCAACAGTAATATCCAGGGTGCCAGCTGGAAAAACCGGTCAAGGGTGGCATAACCAAAATCAAAAATATTGTCGCTAAATACAAAAAGCATCAGCCCGTTCACCAGGAGAAAAACAATGATGGCAATATACCCCGTGAGGCTGCTGAAAAACTGGCGAAGTTCCTTCTTACAAACGGACCACATAGGAAAGATAAAGATGCGGTAAAATAAGTTAACCCCAAGAAAAAATATTTATGGAAAATCACGGTTTACCCATCTCAACCAAAACATTTTATATGAAAAAAACATTCACGATGCTGGCTGTCGTACTAATCGTTGGCAGGGGCGCCGCTATTGCGCAGAGCAAAACTGAGCTCCCTCCTCCCCCACCTCCGCCACCAGCTCCTGCAAAAATTGTACTTCATGGTAATGATGCGAATGTGTCGCTCACCTATTTTTACGAGCAAAATCCTATGGTGTCACATGTACACTCCGGGGATGGTACAGTAATACTGGAATTAAAGAACGGGAAAAAAGAAAAATACGACCTTGCTAACGATGCAGAAAAAAGAGTTTCCTGGAAAAATATAAAGTGATCCCCGGCCCTCCTCCGCCTCCGCCGCCACCACCACCACTTCCACCCTTCAAAAGATGATCGGAACATGAAAAAACCCTTCACATGAGTGAGGGGTTTTTATTACCGGAGGTCATTAAAATTATACGGCAAAGCTTTCCCCACAGCCGCAGGTCCGGCTGGCATTGGGGTTGCTGAAATAAAAGCCTTTCCCGTTCAGTCCATCTGAAAAATCAAGCGTCGTGTTCACGAGGTATAAAAAACTTTTCAGGTCGGTCACCACTTTCAGACCCTTGTCTTCAAAAACCTGGTCCATGGGTTTTTGTTCATTATCAAAATCCAGCTTATAGCTCAGACCCGAGCAACCGCCACCTACCACGCCTACCCGGAGAAAATAGGAGGGATCATTACCGATACCGGCGTCTGCCATCAGTTGCTGCACTTTGGCTTTCGCCTTATCGCTTATAAAAATTGCATTGTCTAATGTAACACTCATAATTATACCTTGTGACCCGTGGTGAGCGGGTCATCCCTGTTTGCTTCCTGCTATCCCTGCCGTCTTAATGAACAACACTTTCTTCAAACTTCAGTTCGGGCAAGCCATTTTTCTTCCGGTAATCGTTTACCGCGGCTTTGATCGCATCCTCGGCAAGCACCGAGCAGTGGATCTTTACAGGAGGGAGGTGCAATTCTTCCACGATCTCCATATTGTCAATTTTCACCGCATCATCCACGGATTTACCTTTCAACCATTCCGTGGCCAATGAGGAAGAAGCGATCGCGGAACCGCAGCCGAAGGTTTTAAATTTAGCATCTTTAATAAGGCCTGTTGATTCATCCACTTCGATCTGCAGCCGCATCACGTCACCACATTCGGGTGCGCCTACCAGGCCGGTGCCCACATTTTGTTTGCTTTTATCCAGTGTACACACATTTTGAGGGTTCTGGTAGTGGTTCAATACTTTCTCTGAATATGCCATATCAAGCCTGTTTTAGAAATACAAAGTTAACAATTTCCCGCCGCATAAAGAGGCTTTGTAACCTGCTTTCGTCCATCGTTTTATATTAATGATGCGCCCATTCGATGTTACTCAGGTCGATTCCTTCCTTATACATTTCCCAAAGCGGGCTCATTTCTCTCAATCTTTTCACAGTGGTTGTTACCTGTTCAATGGTGTAATCAATCTGGTCTTCGGTGGTAAATCTTCCGAGACCAAACCGAAGTGAACTGTGAGCCAGGTCATCGCCAAGACCCAGGGCTTTTAACACGTACGACGGCTCGAGTGAGGCCGAAGTACAGGCAGAACCCGATGACACGGCAATATTCTTGTTAAAGCCCATCATCAGTCCTTCGCCCTCCACGTATTTGAATGAGATGTTCGTAACATGGGGCAAGCGCTCATTTTTATCCCCGTTCAGGTAGGCTTCTTCGATCTCCAGAAGTGCGTTTTCCAGTTTATCTCTCAGTTTGCTTATTCGTTTGGATTCTTCCTCCATTTCATTCATACAAAGTTCACAGGCTTTGCCAAAACCCACGATGCCCGGTACATTCAGGGTGCCGCTCCGCATCCCTCTTTCATGACCCCCCCCGTCGATCTGTGCAGTGACTTTTACCCTTGGATTTTTACGGCGGACATACAGGGCCCCGACCCCTTTGGGTCCATAGATTTTATGCGCGGTGAATGCCAACAGGTCGATTCCATCCCGGTTCACATCCACCGGTATCTTGCCTACCGCCTGGGTAGCATCGGTAAATACAAGTATGCCTTTCTTTTTAGCAATGGCGCTTATCTCTTTTATCGGCATGACTGTACCGATCTCGTTGTTGGCATACATGATAGCAATCAGGATCGTGGTCGGCCTGATCGCCGCTTCCAGTTCCTGCAGGTCAATCAACCCATTATCTTTTACTTTCAGGTAAGTGACCTCTCCGCCTATCTTTTCAATATGCTTACAGGTATCAAGTACTGCCTTGTGCTCGATATTACAGGAGATGATATGATTGCCTTTGCTGGCATACATTTCAAATACCCCTTTGATAGCCAGGTTATCGGCTTCGGTGGCACCGGAAGTGAAAATGATTTCCTTAGGATCGGCGCCAATCAGCTTTGCGATCTGCTCGCGGGCATAATCCACTGCTTCCTCCGCATGCCATCCAAAAGGATGATTGCGGCTCGCTGCATTGCCAAAATCATTCGTGAAATAAGGCAGCATAGCTTCTACAACCCTCGGATCGCAGGGAGTAGTGGCGTTATGATCCAGATAAATGGGGAATTTCAACATAATACGGGTATTGTTCGTTTTTGTTTCTTCAACACAAAATTAACCCAAAAGGTTCTAAATGAAAGGGGTAATTTCGGTCCGGCTGCCGATTTTTCCGAATTCGGAACATGCTTCTAAAACCATTTTATGCAAAGAATCGAACACATTGGTATTGCTGTTAAAAACCTTGCCAATTCGGTGCCACTGTTTGAAAAATTGCTCAGCACTCATTGTTACAAAACGGAATTCGTTGAAAATGAAAGGGTGAATACCGCATTTTTTCGAACCGGCCAAAGCAAAATAGAATTGCTGGAAAGCACCGACCCGGAAGCCGTGATCGCCCGCTTCATCGAAAAAAAAGGAGAAGGCCTCCATCATATTGCTTTCGAGGTAGCCGATATCGATGCGGAGATGAGACGGTTGCAGCAGGAAGGTTTTGTTTTGCTAAGCGATCAGCCAAAACCAGGGGCGGACAATAAATTAGTTTGTTTCCTGCACCCTGCGCATACGAATTCTGTGTTGATAGAACTTTGCATGGAAAAATCCTGAGTGCTTCAATGTATTACTTTGGATCGTTTTTATAAATTGTATTATCCTGTTTTCCCTTTTCCACCAGTTTCATATTGTTTTTACGGGCAAACTCGTCCTGCGTGTTTTTGAAGTTCTTGTCATATTCCTCTTCTTCAGTTTTGATCTTTTCCACAATCGTACTGATATCGTTTTGTTCGCCCGCACCCGATGAATCGGTCTCATTCCTGCGAAGGCGGATAATATCCCGGTAATCCTGATCAAATGCTTTTTTGTAAAAACTGAAGATTCGTACAGCCGCATCCCGCAAGGCAGAGTCCCTGTGATAAGGGGGCATGCCCTCCAGCTCGGTGATGATCTTTTCCGTTTGGCGCACATCCTCATTTAACAGAATCTCGGCAGAATCCAGGTTATACTGTGCCACCCTTGCAACTTCCATGATACTGTTCCTCAGGGAAACCTGTCGGTTTACAATGTAATCATTATACTGTACAGCCGATTTATAGGTGACCCCATTGGGGCCTTTCACTGCATTATTATTACAGGCTACAAATACTGGGGGCAAAAGGAGGAGAATCAGTCGCTGTTTCATGTGCCTTTTTGGTCTCAAATGTACCGGGTTTTATCCGTTACGGTAAAACCGGGTGTTTCATTTTGCCGTATATAAAAAAACCTTTTTACAGTCCCGGCTTGCTATTGTTTTACCCACCAAAAAATAAGCTTATGAAAAAGATGATTCGTTTTTTTGTTCCGCTGTTCCTTTTACTTTTCTTCGCCCGGCCCATTCATGCCCAGGAGTCGCTTTACAAACGGCTGGGTGGCTACGATGCCATAGCTGCGGTAACCGATGATTTTATCGGGCGTTTAGCGACCAACAAAGATCTCTCCCGTTTCTTTATCGGGCTGAGTGATGACAGCAAAACAAGGGTCCGGCAGCATATTGTGGACCTGCTTTGCAATGTTACGGGTGGTCCCTGTGCTTATACCGGCCGCTCTATGAAAGATGCGCACAAGGGCCTTAAGATCTCTGAAAACGATTGGACTATCACAGCCGGTTTGCTGGTGGAAACACTGAATAAATTCAACGTGGCGCAAAAAGAGCAAAGTGAACTATTGGCCATCGTGACCTCTGTAAAAAAAGACATCGTAGAAGTACAGTGATGAATCACCGTAGGTTCACGGCATATGGTGAGCCTAGGATCCTTCTTCCACCGCAGTATCGGTGCTGTTGATGCCCAGTTTTTCTACCGCCGCCTGTGCCGCGATCTGAGAAGCGTCTTTTTTATTAAAGGCCCTTCCCTCGGCAATGTTTTCACCGTCCAGTACGGCGGCTACTGTAAAAAGACGGCGCCCGTTTTCCAGCTTTTCATTGAGTGTTTCAAATTCAAGGACCTTTCCATTCTTATTGGCCCATCCGTACAGTTTATTCTTATGGTTGATCTCCAGGTTTTCGAGGTCATCCATAAACATATGTGGGAGGATGATGCATTCCAGCACCCACTTGGCGGCTTTTTTGTAGCCCTGGTCAAGATAAATGCCCCCCACCAGGGCCTCCAGGGTGTTGCCGAAGATCTGGCTCACTTTCAGCGAGCCATCCATCTTATTGTACAAGGTTATCTTCTTCAATCCCATCCGGATGGCAATATCATTGAGCTGCTGGCGGTTCACCATTTTGCTGCGCATTTCCGTGAGAAAACCTTCTTCACGATAGGGATACCGTTTAAAAAGATAATCCGCGATCAGGGCGCTGAGCACGGCGTCACCCAGGTATTCGAGCCGCTCGTTATTCTCGTCGGCCCCCTCCCTGATGGAACGATGGGTAAGGGCTGTCTTGTACAGGGAAAGATTGCCCGGTTTAAAACCAAGTATGTTCTTGAGCTCTTTCTTAAAAGATGAACCGGAATGTTTGGAAAAAAAAGTTTTCAGCAGATCCACGGCTAGTAAGCTACAAAAAAAATCCGAATCAGGCCTTGTACTTTTTTACGATGATGCAGGCATTGTGCCCGCCGAAACCGAATGTATTGCTTAACGCCGCACGAACTTTCCTTTTTTGCGATTGATTGAAAGTGAAATTCAATTTCGGATCGAGTTCAGGATCATCGGTAAAATGATTGATGGTAGGCGGTACTTCATCATTGACCACTGCCTGGATGCTGGCAATGGCTTCTATCACCCCGGCAGCGCCGAGGCAATGACCGGTCATTGACTTGGTGGCACTGATATTGAGCTGGTAGGCGTGTTCCCCGAAAACCTGCAAAATAGCTTTTACTTCTGCGCCATCGCCGATGGGCGTGGAAGTCCCGTGCGTATTGATATAATCAATTTCATCTGGTTTCATCCCGGCATCCTTCAAAGATGCTATCATTACATTTTTTGCCCCTAATCCTTCGGGATGAGGAGCGGTAATATGATGCGCATCGGCTGTGGCACCACAGCCCGCCACTTCACAATGGATACGGGCTCCCCGGGCCATGGCATGTTCCAGTTCCTCCAGTACAATGATCCCTGAAGCCTCTCCCATCACAAATCCATCCCGGTCCTTATCATAGGGCCGGCTGGCTGTTTTGGGGTCATCATTTCTTTCACTCATCGCTTTCATCGCATTAAATCCTCCCACCCCGGCTTCACTGATCACTGCTTCACTTCCCCCGGTGAGGATAATAGACGCTTTTCCCAGGCGGATGAGATTATAGGCTTCCATGATGGCATTGGTACTGCTGGCGCAGGCGCTGACTACGGCAAAATTGGGACCCCGAAGGTTGTGCCGCATACTGATCTGGCCGGCGGCAATATCCAGTATCATTTTGGGAATAAAGAAGGGATTGAATCGCGGGGTTCCATCTCCTTTTGCAAAATCAATCACTTCGTTCTGGAATGTGATTAGGCCACCGATCCCGCTGGCAAAAACAACCCCGATCGTATCAGGATTGATATTTTCCTTATTTAACCCGGCATCTGCCATCGCCTGGTCACTTACCACCAGGGCAAATTGCGTAAAGCGGTCGATCTTTCGCGCCTCTTTTCTATCCAGGAATTGGGTGGGCTCAAAACCTTTTACCTCGCAGGCAAATTTTGTCCTGAATTTGGACGCATCAAACAAGGTGATCATATCTGCGCCCGACACTCCATTGATAAGTCCATCCCAGTACTCCCGGACATTATTGCCCAGGGGTGTGATGGCCCCCATGCCTGTAACAACGACCCGTTTTAGTTCCATATATCAAGTAAAATAAAGCAGTTTAACGAAAGTTAAAAACCGCCTTCTCTGCACATCTACAGTTCAAAGGCGGTGTTATTTTATTTTTGTGAGCCGGCAGGCGGATCCTCCTTTCGGCTTTTTGCGGGTTCAAACCCATTCAGGCTTTATTTGGCATGTTCTTCCAGGTAAGACACAGCCTGGCCAACAGTAGTAATGGTCTCAGCCTGCTCATCGGGAATGGAGATATTGAATTCTTTTTCAAATTCCATGATCAGTTCTACCGTATCTAATGAATCGGCGCCAAGGTCGTTGGTAAAAGAAGCTTCATTGGTGACTTCTGCTTCGTCAACACCCAGTTTGTCAACGATGATTTTTTTAACTCTTGATGCAATGTCTGACATGTTCGTTAAGTTTTATTTGTTGGCTGCAAAAATATACTTTTTGAGCTAATCAGCATTGGAAACACGGTTTTTTCCTGTTCCATCCCAACCGGTTGAGAACGAGTAAATAGCAGGGTAAAGAACGGTGATGCTTATTGGTAAAATAACAACACAAACGGTTGGCAGTTTTGCAAGTTATTTGTATTTTGACTTCTCTCAGAACAAGTAACCGGTTATGGCGCTGAAAATTATTGATCATGGCAGTCCTGAATACCTGCAAATGGTAAAAATGCGGGATGAAATCCTTCGCAAACCACTCGGGCTGGGTTTTTCCCAACAGGAACTTGACAATGAAAAAGACAACATGCTGATCGGCGCCTTTGAAGATGAACAGATGCTGGGTTGCTGCATGCTGGTGGAAGAAAACCCGGATACCGTGCGTTTACGGCAAATGGCGGTATTAAATGACCTCCAGGGAAAAGGCATCGGGAAGGCGTTGATGAATTTTGCCGAAAACCTGGCAAGGGACAGGGGGTATAAAATTCTTTCCATGCATGCCCGGAAAAACTCTGTAGGCTTCTACGAAAAAATGGGATATAAAATTACCAGCAATGAATTCACCGAAGTGACGATCCCGCACTACGTGATGGAAAAAGACCTTTGAGGGAAGCCACGGGATGCAAGGGCTTTTAAAAACAAATAACTGCACAACGGTATCGAGTCTGTATCAACCCCTTTTTACTTTTTGTTTTATCAGTTGCCGAAGCTCATATACTTCATCCCTGTCTCTACAGCCGCTTTTGGGGACCAGGAAAAAAGAACGGCTGTCAAAATACAAATGAAAAAAATGCGGGCTTTCCATGTAATGCCTTAGCGCCGACCAGGGCCAGGTTTTTGAACCCTTCTCATGCCTCAGTGTGAAACCTTCTTCTTCGAAGTCCATACTGAACTCGTGTTTAAAAGTAACCGCCCTGCGGTAGACTATACCGGGTAGAATAAACCAAAAACTGATCATCAAAACGATCCATAAAAAAGACCCTACCAGGAAGGCCAGCGCGGTTACCTTCCCCAAACCATACAGGACAATAGATGCCAGGGCAAACACATTCACCAGGATCAGCATGATCCGTATCTCCGGCCGGCTGATAAAATGATACCGGAGTGCCTGCAGCACTTTTGCTTTTTCATATCCGAAATGAATGGTCATGCTGTTGGCGAGTGGGTTAACCGGTTGATCCGCTAATTGAGTAATTCTTTGAATTGCTTATTTAGTATAAGGTATTCAACTCGTTAAGACCTAATTAACCAATTTACGAATTCGCTACTACTAATCTGTCCAGGTTTTAGCGATCTTCCACTGCCCTTTTTCTTTTTTCATTAAAAGGTTAGCCACGTTGTAGGGTGGGTTCGTTCCCTTTTCATCCACACCTTTAACGTCCACGGTAGCATCATCACCTTTCACCGTGACCGTCCAATGTGTTGATTTCTTTAGGTCTTCCAGTGTGAAGGCCGGGTCTTCCTGGGTGTTGGTGTACCAGTCAAAGTCAAAATAATACGGAACATCATCTTCCACATCTACCTTAAAAGCTGAATCCGCCTTTTGAAACAGGATGCGTTGGTTCTTTAAGAATTCTTCGCCGAGATCCGGAACGGAATCGTGGATAAAGGCCTGGTATTTCTTCACAACGTCCCAGTTGATCTTATAGGGTGGCGCGTCCTTTTTTTTGATACCATCGTACAGGTCATAATGCTCAAACCGGGCATAATTCCCGTTGTACCAGGTGTAAAAATCGATCACGGTTTTCCTGATCTCCACCGAATCCTGTGTTTTATTTTGCACGGGCTCTTTTACCACTGTTTTTTCGGGCTGGCTGTTTTTTTGTTTGCAGGAAATAAAAAAGACAGCGAAAATGATTGAAAGCAGCAACATGTTTTTCATAAAAAAACTTTTAAGTGAAAGGTAAGCTATCAATGAAAGGGATCTGCAAAAAAACCGTCCCACCTCAGGCGGGACGGTTCAAGTAAAGTTTTGAGATTATATTAATGCCAGCCTTCCCCGTCGGAAGGAATATTGAACAGGTTGCAAATTTCATCATAAGACATACTGCGCAATTGATCGGGTGAATATCCCGGGTTTCCAGCAGCATTACGCCCGGCTACACCTCCTGGTATTAGAATGTAACGCAGTTGCGCTCCAGCGCCTAAACCTATTACTAAACTTGCCGATGGATTATTAGGTTGCCATAAATAATATATTATTTTACCAAGTGCCGGTCTGAATCCAACTTCATATAAAGTAGCGCCACCAGAATTGAAAATCATTGGTAAAGGCTGTGGTAAATTGCCAGAAGGACCCCACCTTAAAAAAGTAAGGATTACACCTTGATCAAGAATTGCCTGGGTTAAATTAGGAGAAGCCACTATAAATCGTTTTGCATTTGGAGCTGGTAACCCTAATGAAGTCATTGTCGTATCGCCCCAGGGTAATACTTCATTAGTCCAGGCTCCATAGATCACATTTGCAGTACCAATTGGGCCTTGTGGACCCGTAGGACCCTGTGGACCGGCAGGACCTGAAGGGCCGGGAACACCCTGAGGACCAGCAGGACCCGTTGAGCCGACCGGGCCTTGTGCGCCTGTGGCACCGGCAGGACCTTCAGGACCTTCTTTTGTACAATGAACAAGGATAAAGCTGAAAGCTAAAAGCAGTAGGGAAAGAAGTCTAAACTTTCTCATATCAATTGTTTTGGCTGTTTAAAAAGTTTACGGTTTTAAAAGTAAAGGGAA
>CAYSIU010000020.1:0-14057 GCA_964431095.1 uncultured Chitinophaga sp.
CGGAGAGGGAGGGATTCGAACCCTCGGTACCCTTTAGAGGTACACACACTTTCCAGGCGTGCCAGTTAAACCACTCCTGCACCTCTACGGATAGCGGACAAAAATAGCAATTGTTGATTTACCAATTATCCGCCTGGTCAGCATTTAGTCGCTCGGATACATCCGCAGGCCTCTCTTCTTTCCAATGAGGGTCATATTTCACAAACCAGGAGATCCAGATGCTGCGGCTCAGCCGCATCAGCCAGGGTTGTAACAGGATCAGCAGGATCGCATTGAACCCGAGCCAGTAAAAAAAACGGTTATCAGTGGTAGACATACCAATCAGTACCAGCCATGCTACGAGACTGGCCACGCTGATCGCCACGGTCAATGCATAACTCACATAACCGGTGCCATAATAAAATCCCACTTCAATTTCCGTAGGCTGATTGCAAACCAGGCAGTTTTTATTCATCTCCATATTTCGTTTCAAACGAAACGTAAGAGGATTGCTGAAAAGCCTTCCCTCGCGGCATCGTGGACAACGACAGCTTAATGCAGAAGATAAATAGCTGCGGGCATTTCTTTCACTTTCCATAATGGGCTGCAAAGTTATCCAGTATTCAGTACTTAGTACGGGTTATCCGGAACTTTCTTTTGACATCTTTATGAATGGGCGTTGATCTGTTTATCGGGATCGGCCAGAATATTCTGAGTGCTAACTACTGTTCATTCCAACACCAGTTCCATCTGCATACTCCGGCTTCCTTTAATAAGGATATGTGTGTTTTCAAAATGCTGCTCCCGGAACCAATCCCTGGCCTTCGCTGCATTTTCGAATGAAAGAAAAGGATGTTTGATTTTCAGGAAATCCCCACCCATCAGCACGACTTGTTTCCATTGATATAATTTTATGAGATCCACGATCGCCTGGTGTTCCTGCACACTTTCCGCGCCTAATTCAGCCATGGCACCCAATATCAATATTTTATTGGCTGCACGCAGTCCGGCAAAATTTTCAATGGCAGGGCCCATGCTGCTGGGGTTGGCGTTGTAAGCATCCAGGATAATGGTATTGGATCCCCGTTTCACTAATTGGGAACGGCTATTGGAGGGCAGATAATTTTCAATGGCCGTCTTTATTTTCGGATCGGGCACATTAAAATATTTCCCAATCGCTACTGCTGAGAGCACGTTGGGCAAATTATAATCACCTACCAGCTTTGTTTTAATAATACCGGTATGGGCACCCCGGCGGATATTTACTTCCAGGAAGGTTTCATTGTTAACCGCCTTCCCTTCGATATCTGCGTCCCTGGTTCCGTATTTGACGATATGGGGTATACCCTTGCTCATTTCCTGCAGGTAATCATAGTCCCACATCACAAAGGCAACACCGCCGCTGTTTCTTAAATGGTCAAAAAGTTCTCCTTTTGCTTTTCTCACACCTTCTATACTGCCAAACCCTTCGAGGTGCGCCTTTCCGCAATTGGTGATCAGCCCATGCGTGGGAAGGGTATAGCGACAGTACGAGGCAATTTCATTCAGGTGATTGGCCCCCATTTCGATGACGGCGATTTCTGCATCTTCTTTAATTCGTAAAAGTGTCAGTGGAATACCTATATGATTGTTGAGGTTGCTTTCCGTGGTGTATGTTTTGAAAGAAGAAGAAAGTACAGCGTGGATCAGTTCTTTAGTGGTGGTTTTGCCATTACTCCCGGTGATGGCAATAACAGGAATGGAAAATCGGAGGCGATGATATTTCGCCAGTTCCTGCAGGGTGGCCAATACATTCTCTACCAAAATGGTCTTCCCGGGAATATCAAATTCTTTTTCATCAATTATTGCGAATGTGGCCCCCTTTTCGATAGCCTGTACTGCAAAACTGTTACCATTGAAATGGCTTCCTTTCAACGCAAAGAAAATAGCACCGGGTTTCAGTTTGCGGGTATCAGTTTCTACGGAGGGATGTTGCCTGTAAAGAGCATATAACTCTTCAATCTGCATACCGCAAATGTAATGTTATATTGCTTTTTAGAAGAGGACAATATTTGACCATAGCACGATTTGCCATGTGCTAAAGTATCTTTTGCAAATAGAAAATTTATTTTTAACAGTAACAGGAAAGAAAATAGGTACAGCGTTTAAATGACAATCTGTTTAATAGCCGGGCATCTATCAAAGCCTTTCATGGCTATTGATACACGACCACAAGTTTGGGATATTTGGTAGTGTAGGTAGTGTTATAACTGGCCACGAATATCCTGCTGGTATAAGTTACTTCATTGAGTAGCTTTAAAAAGAACCCGTAATTGGCATTGCCATTGATCATGGTGCTTACCATACTGGTTACATTCAGATTAAGGTCAAGGAAAGATTGATTGGTATGCGGAACGACAACCTGGTTCGTTGTTGTTGTGGTAGGTTGATTAAACCAAGTAGTAGTGGCCGGGGTCCAGTTCGAAGTAACCTGTTGCACGAGCAGCGTATTATTGCTGCCAAAGTTTGCATCGGTGAAATTGCCATTTAACAAGGGAGCCGGATAAGAATACAAATAAAGATTGGCGCTGATGATGGTAGAAGTGGATGGGATACTGCTCAGATCAAATTTAATAATGCCCCGGACAGTATAGGGATTGCCTCCGCTTGTCCATGCTTCAATCGGCATATCTACCCGGTTACCCCCGCTGCCATCCATCCCATTATTATTCAGGAGCATGAATTCACCCGGGTTATTGGCTGGCTGAGTAGTAAAAGTTATAATCGGAGCAGGGTTCACTGTTACCGACATGGTATCTACTCCTGTAGCGCCGTCATTATCTATATCTATTACCATTAACTGAAAAACATAAGAGCCTTGCCTGAAGCCTTTGACCTTTGTAGAGGGAGAGCCTGGGTTAACGATCGTAGTGGCGGCTGGTCCGGCAACCTGGCTCCATAAATATGCAACAATATGACCATCGGAATCCGTTCCTGAACCGGTAAGTGTGAGAGAATCTACAGGAAGAGTGATTGTCTGTGACGGGCCCGCATTGGCCAGAGGAACCTTGTTCATGGAGTTGGCGGAGTCGTGGTTTCCTTTTGACAACCTAAAACAAGCACAAAGCTTCCCAAAAGAAGAAAATAACTAAGCTTTATTCTTGTTAAAATCATGGTGGAAAAGAGTTCAGCAGTTCAAATGTAAAAAAATCAGATAATAAAAACAGGACTGTTACTTTTGTCGGGCCTATTGCTTGAAATAATTGACTATGGTCTTCCGGGTGAAGGCAATTATAGTTTTTTATTACTGAAACTAAGCCTATGAAGCTCTTCATTATCAGGTATATCAAAATAGGGTTTACCTATCTGCACCTGGATAAGTTTTTTGGGCTGTTTTCGGGATTATACCTGAATCTTTTTTATCTCTCCAAATTTTCTTCCTGGATCCATAAGCATAAAAAAGTCGCCTTTAACGATTTTCCTTCAAAATGGGATTATAATAAAAGATATCTTTTATACAAGTGGGTGTTGAAAAGAGAAGAATTAGAGAATACGGCGATTAATTATATTGAGTTTGGGGTTGGGCACGGTTATTCATTCAGGTGGTTTTTGCAGGAAAATAAGCATACGGAGAGCCGTTTTTACGGGTTTGATACATTTACGGGTTTGCCGGAGGATTGGGGGCCCTTCAAAAAAGGGGCATTCGATAACAGCAACCAGCCTCCTGAAATTAGTGATCCAAGAGTTACATTTTTCCAGGGTTTATTTCAACAGACCGTACCGGGATTTCTTCCTTCGCTCGATAATCACAGGAGAAACGTTTTCATGATGGATGCCGATCTCTACTCTGCCACCCTTTATGCCCTCACTTCCATCGCACCTGTTTTGAAGAAAAATGATGTTCTTTTCTTCGATGAATTTGCAGTCCCCACTCACGAATTCAGGGCTTTCTCTGAATTTGTTCAATCATATTATGTCAACCTGGAGCTTATCGGTGCTGCGAATAACTTCTATTTTACGGCATTTAAAGTGGTTTGAGTAAAGCGGTAAACGAAAAAAAAGTCCCGCCATTTGGGCGGGACAGTAAAAAAATATCGGAAGCAGAAATTATCTCTTTTGTCTGCGGGTTTTGTAATACTGCCCGGTTTTGCGTTTGTTGCCTTCGGGACTGCCCATGCGGGTCATCGCACAACGGAACCCAAGGGTACTTAATGACTGGTCCTCTTCGAGAAAACGACGGGTGCCGGGAGAGAGCCAGTAAGGACGGTCGTTCCAGCTGCCGCCTTTATATACTTTTGATTTTTCAGGATGAATAAGGGTGGTAACACCATAGCCGTAGGAAGCCTGCGAAAGAGAGTCGCCATCAAGAAAGCTGATCACATTGCCCCGCTGGTAATTCCGACGGTTCTTACTTTCCTCATCGGTTACATCAGCCATTTTTACACGACCCGTGCTGTCTTTTTGGTAACGGGTTGCAGGATCCATCGTGGAGGAATCTGCCACATAAAGTTTCTGGTACTTATTACCCCGGAAAGGAGCAGGTAGGTCATCATAATCAAGCGAAGACAAAGGACGATAAGTATCTTCCACCCATTCGCTCACGTTACCTGCCATATTATATAATCCGAACCCGTTAGGATAAAATGATTTAACCGGAGCGGTATAGAATGCACGGTCGTTCAGACCACCCGCCACACCTGCGTTGTCTCCTGAACCTCTTTTAAAGTTGGCCAGGAAAGTACCCTGCCAGCTTCCATGACGCGTGTCGCGCAGACCATTCATATTTTGCGACCAGGGATACAGTTGTTTATTGGATGCGAGTTCTTCCCCTCTCTTACCTTCCTTGGTGCTGGGACGGGGATTCTGGTTGATCAAACCGTAGGCTGCATATTCCCATTCTGCTTCAAAAGGAAGACGGTATTCAGGCAATAAAATACCTGATTCCATGGAAGCGATCGTTGTTTTGGGTTCTCCTTTTTTTGTTTTGATATGCCCGGGAGGGGCGGTATATAATCCCAGCAAATAGGACTTTGTAGTGAAGTTGTTGTCTCCTTGCTGAGCGCCGGGTTTCAATGTTGATTTATTGACAAAGTTTTTATCCTTCAATATTTTTTCATTGACCCGGTCACTTCTCCACAGACAGAAATCGTTCGCTTGCCTCCAGGACACGCCCACCACGGGGTAATCATTGAAACCAGGGTGGCGGAAATAGAATTCCACCAATGGTTCATTATAACTCAGCTCACTTCTCCAGCACAATGTATCCGGGAGAGCGCCTTCATAGATCTTTGCATTAGCCGGATCGGTGGGATCGAAAACCTTGCTCAACCAATGAAGGTATTCCCGATAGTGAACATTCGCCACTTCGGTACGGTCAATGTAAAAAGAAGGGACAGAAACACGGCGGGGAATATTGTTCCAGTCGCTCATCACATCTTCTTCTGTTTGCCCCATGGTAAAAGTACCACCCTGGACAAATACCAGTCCAGGACCGGTACCCTGCTCCTTGGATTTGGACACCTGGTAACCACCCATATTCTTGTCGTTGTAGTTCCAGCCGGTGGCATCCGACTTATCATATTTTTTCTTGAAAAGTCCCCCGTTCTTGCAGGAAGCCAGGAGCCCTATACAGGATAAAAGGATAAGTAAGTTTTTCACGCTCATTGTTTTTTGCATAAACCTATGAATTGGAATATTTTTAACGCCGGATAGGGTAAAATATTGCGCCTGAAAAGAAGTTTTACCTGCCGGATTTGCGAATATAATCACTTTCGGTAAAAGGGGTTGCGCAGAACTACTTTTTTTCGGGTGAAAAACCCCCTGGAAAAGGACATTTTTCAACAATGAAAAGGGGCCGGTTATTGATCCTTGCGGGCTGTTTTTTTGTTGCCTCCTGGCCGGGGGCGGCACAGCGTTTTTATACCCCTAATTCGGTGCTTTCGACTGGCAACTGGTACCGGTTGGGTGTAAAGGAACCCGGAGTTTATAAAATAGACATCCCCTTCCTGAATAGCCTCGGTATCAATACCAGTAATCTTGCTTCCGGCTCCGTGCGAATTTTTGGTAACGGGGGTCAGATGCTGGCAGAAGCCTGTAATGGATCCTGGACTGACGATCTTAAAGAAAATGCGATCATGGTGGTAGATGGGGGAGATGGGGTGATCAATGGTACCGATTATATCCTCTTTTATGCTTCTGGGCCCGATGAATGGGTAAAAGATTCTGCCAATCTGGGATTTCATCACCGCAAAAACATATACAGCGATCAATCCTACTATTTCCTGAGCATCGGCAGCAACGGGAAACGGATCAGCACTGCGCCGCTGCTTTCCTCACCAATGACAACTGTCAATAGTTTTTCTGAGAGATATTTTCATGAACTGGATACCGTAAATTTTTTAAACAGCGGCAAAGAATGGTATGGCGAAGAATTATCGAACCTGCCGGGCCGATCACTCACGCGTACATTTAATGTCAACTTTTCCAATATTCAAAACGGTGCTCCCCTGCAGCTGCAAACGGATTGCGTATCGAGGTCAGTGGGCGCGAGCAGCCGGTTTGATATCCGTATCAATAATCAGGCGGCCGGACAAATCCTGCTGAATCCTGTTTCGGGAGGTCAGTACGATTTGTTTGCACAGGAGGCATCGGTTGTTTTTACTACAGCAAATGCGCAAACTAATAACACCATTACTTACACTTTTTCACCCGGTGGTTTTAACGCACAGGGTTGGCTCAACTGGTTTGAATTGTTTACCCGCCGGAATATTTCCCTGAATGGTCTTGATCAATTGCTGTTCCGCGACTGGCTCAGTGTGGGGAATACCAGGGGAGAGTTCATCGTCAGCAATGCCGGCAATGCCACCCAGGTTTGGGAAATAACGGATCCCTTTAACCCGGTAAAGATGCAGGGCAACTTTATTAATAATGAATTCCGGTTTGTGAACGATTGTTCCCGGTTAAGAGAATATATCGCATTCAATCCGTCCGGTTTCCTGGTGCCGGCATTTGGGGGTATTGTTGCCAATCAAAATTTGCACAACAGCTCACCGGCCGATATCCTCGTAGTTACTCACTCTTCTTTGCTGTCACAGGCACAACGGCTGGCTGCAATACACCGGCAACAGAATAATTTGCAGGCGGTGGTGGTTACTACAGAGCAGATCTGGAACGAATTTGCAAGCGGCAGCGCCGATCCAACAGCTATCCGGGATTTTGTAAAGATGTATTGGGATAAATACCGAACAACTGCCAATAAACCCCGTTACCTGCTTTTATTCGGCGATGCTTCCTTTGATTACAAAGACCGGATAACGAACAATACCAATTTTGTTCCTGCTTATGAGAATAATTTTTCACTCGACCCTTTGGCCACTTATTCGTCCGATGATTTTTTTGGCTTCCTGGATGATAATGATGACATCAATTCGGGTGTTATCACCAACCTGCTGAATATCGGTGTCGGCCGAATTCCTGCCAAAACCCCGGGAGAAGCAAAAAATTTTGCTGACAAACTGGAAGTTTATTATGCATCACAAAGCCTGGGACCCTGGCGAAACAACCTTAGTTTTATTGCGGATGATGAAGATGGCAATCTTCATTTCCAGGACGCGGAAACCATTACTGCTACGGCTGCAGCAACCAACCCCGTTTTTAACCTTCAAAAGATCTATCTCGATGCCTACCGGCAGGAAAGCGGACCCGGGGGTAGCACGTATCCACAGGCCAACCAGGCCAGCAATAACCAGGTGTATAATGGTACCCTCATTTGGAACTATAACGGGCACGGGGGACCCCGGAGATTGGCTGAAGAGACAATCCTTGACCAGGGAATGGTCAATAACTGGAATAACCCCTATCGGCTGCCCCTGTTCATTACTGCCACCTGTGATTTTGCCCCTTATGACAACCCCACTGTCAATTCGCTGGGTGAAAATATCCTGGTAAGACCCCAGACAGGGGGTATTGCACTCATGACCACTACCCGGCCGGTATTCGCCTTCAGCAACCGGGTCATGAACAATAATTACCTGCAATTTGCACTCCAGCCGGATGCAAACGGGAAGTACAGAACGTTGGGCGATGCAATGAAAGACGCAAAAAACCATACCTACCAGACATTCAGCGACATTGCCAATAACAGGAAGTTCACTTTGCTCGGTGACCCGGCTATGACATTGGCCTTTCCTTCATGGAAAGTGAGGGCGACTATGGTCAATGGTATCCCGGCAACTCAGGCCGACACACTCAGCGCAGGTGAAATAGCCCTCATGGAAGGAGAGGTCACAGATTGGCAGGGGAATCTTTTAACCAATTTCAATGGTACTGTGTATCCTACCGTTTTTGATAAGCCACAGATTGCTTATACACTGGCCAATGACCCCGGCAGTCAGGTAGCAAGTTTCCAGACACAGACGAATATCCTGTTCAAAGGACGGGCTTCTGTTGCCAATGGAAAATTCAGTTTTTCATTCAAAGTGCCCAGGGAAATCAATTAACAATTCGGGAATGGCAAACTGAGTCTTTATGCCGAAGATGGCAGCAGGGATGCCAATGGTTATTTCAGCAATTTTATTGTAGGAGGAGCGGGCACAGGCGTTGACACAGACCATGAAGGACCTGAAATAAAGGCCTATCTCAATGATGAATTGTTTGTAAATGGCGGTATTACGAATCAAAACCCGGTATTGATCTTAAAGCTGGCCGATTCTTCCGGCATTAATACTGCCGGGACGGGAATCGGGCACGATATTGTCGCCACTCTTGATCATGATAACAGGCAATATTTTATCCTCAACGATTTTTACCAAAGTGACCTGAACAATTACCGCCAGGGATCGGTCAGGTTCCAATTACCGCAACTCGAAGCGGGTCCTCACTCTCTTACGATAAAAGCATGGGATGTTCTCAATAATTCCAGCGAAGTCATCCTGGAATTCACGGTTGCAAAAGATGAAGAGTTGGCGTTAAGCCATGTGTTGAACTACCCGAATCCCTTCACCACTCAGACCCATTTCTGGTTTGAACACAATAAGCCGGGATTACCGCTGCAGGTCCATCTTCAGATAATGACGATTACCGGGCGGGTGGTAAAAACATTCAGCCAGACAATCCTCAACTCCGGTAATCGTTCCACCGAAATTCAATGGGACGGGAGGGATGATTATGGGGATAGATTAGGAAGGGGTGTGTACCTGTACAGGTTACGGGTAACAGCTCCGGGGAACATAAAAAAAGAAGTAATTGAGAAATTAGTGATCTTATGATCAGTACCCGGAATAACAAAAGCCATGGTTCGTAATTTATTGTGTCACAGTTACGCATTCGGGGGAATCTCCCGGAATAGCAGAAAAAATAGAATAGACCCTGTTCCGGCAAAAAATGACAGATCGGGTACTCTCAAAACAGAAAACATGAATTCTGCTGAGGGCCTGAACAAGATCAGCTGTTTTATAAGGTAAAAATCTTATATTGCTGTTTTCCGGGGGTCTTAATTGACGCTTTTTTACTCCTTGAAACAGCTATATTGCCGGATTGAACTAAGTTACCCGGGGTCCAAGAGGAACATTTTTCTGGTGGGAAAAAAAAATTTGGCAATAAAAATGAAAACAGAGCGTTTTTCCTGAAATTTGCCGATCGGTTGATCCCGGCATTCAAAAATCCCGCAATACCCGGAAAATCAGAAAAAAACGTCATTTTTTTGGTTTAAGAGAAATTTTCTATTTTAGTTTTGTTTTTAACCAAAAGCTCTATATTTACACCATTATTAAAAACTTTCTAATGAGACCAACTGCTTTAAAACTAACTGCCGCAATCCTTCTTTTTTGCGGCATAACATCCTCTGTAAATGCGCAGAAATTAAACGTCGTAACAACTGCTGTTCCCTTCTTACGTATTTCACCCGATGCCCGTTCAGGTGGTATGGGAGATATCGGCATAGCCACTTCACCGGATGCTTATTCCGGATTGTGGAATGGAGGTAAGACTGCGTTCAATACAGTAAGAGGCGCAGTAGGTGCTACCTACACTCCCTGGCTCCACGATGTTGTAAACGATGTTTACCTGGCTACGCTTGCCGGGTACTATAAATTTGAGGATAACCAGGCATTGTATGCTTCACTCCGCTATTTTAGCCTGGGTAATATCCAGTTCACGGATGCGCTCGGAAATGACCTGACCTCATTCCGTCCCCGTGAGTTTGGCATTGATGTGGGCTACTCCCGCAGACTGAATGCCAAGAACGGAGTGGCAATTGCCATCAAGTATATCAATTCCAATCTTGCCAGCGGATTTAACGCCGGAGGCAATACCTATAAGACGGGAAGCGCTGTTGCTGCTGACCTTTCTTATTATGGTACTGCCGTAAAAGCGTCGGGCAATGGCTGGTCCTGGGGTGCTGTATTATCCAATCTTGGATCAAAAATATCTTATACGGATAATGCCTCTGCAAAAGATTTCATCCCCGCCAATCTCGGACTCGGGGTTAGCCACACCAGTAAGTTTAATAATGTAAACCAGATCACTTTTGGTTTGGATATCAATAAACTGATGGTGCCTACTCCTCCGACTGATTCCGCCCAACTGCAGAATTACAGGAACAAAAGCGTTGTGGGAAGCTGGTTCAGTTCTTTCGGCGATGCTCCGGATGGATTCAGCGAGGAGATCAAGGAATTCCAGGTATCTATTGGTGCTGAGTACTGGTATAACCAACAGTTTGACCTTCGCGCAGGATATTTTTATGAGAACAAAGACAAAGGAAATCGGCGCTATTTCACAGCCGGTCTTGGTCTTAAGTATAATATTTTTGGATTTAACTTTGCTTACCTGGTTCCCACAGGAAGTGGTGTAAGCCGTAACCCGCTGTCCAACACGCTCAGGTTCTCTGTGCTGTTTGACTTCGATAAAAGCAATGATACCAAAGCATCCAAGGGGAAAACGAGATAATCATTAGAACAAAAGTTTATAATAGAAAAGCGCCCCGGAATCCCGGGGTGCTTTTTTTATTAGCGGGGTGATTGATGTATCCCCCATCATTGCTGTTCTCCTGCTATAAAACTATTACGATATTTGTCCTGCTAAATAAAGTATATGTCTTACAGGATCGGCTCCGGTATCGACTTTCACCCATTAACGGAAGGCCGTCAACTCTGGATCGGCGGTGTATTGATCCCCCACCACAAAGGCGCCCTGGGTCATAGTGATGCGGATGTATTGCTTCATGCCATCTGTGATGCCCTGCTGGGAGCGCTAAGCCTGGGTGATATCGGTACGCATTTTCCGGATACTGATCCCGGTTTTAAAAATATCGAAAGCAGAATCCTGTTGCAGAAGACTATTGCATTGATCAAAAAAGAAAGTTATTCGGTGATCAATATCGACAGTACGATTTGCCTGGAATCACCCAGGATTCAACCTTATGCAGCGTCCATGAAAAAAATAATTGCGACTGTTACCGGTATAAAAGAAAATGATATTTCCATTAAGGCCACTACGATGGAACAAATGGGATTTGTGGGACGGGAAGAAGGATTAATGGCCTATGCAACCGTATTATTGAAAAAAGACCCGTCATGAATAAATCGGGGAAATGGCCCAAATCCATTCATCCCTGTTATCTTTGCCCGGATGCCAGCCATTGAGATCAAGATCATCAACCATTCCCCGTATCCCTTGCCGGAATATGCTACAGCTGGCTCATCGGGCATGGACATAAGGGCTCATCTTACGGAAGCGCTTCCGATAGCACCCCTGCAAAGAATACTGGTACCCACGGGACTTTTCATTGAGTTACCTTCCGGATACGAGGCACAGATCCGCCCCAGGAGCGGGTTAGCGATCAGGCAGGGGATCAGCTTGCTAAACAGCCCCGGCACCATTGATGCGGATTACCGGGGAGAAATTAAGATCGTATTAATCAACCTTTCCGGCGAGCAACAGGTCATAATGCCGGGTGACCGGATCGCCCAGATGATCATCCAGAAAGTAGAAAAAGCGGTTTGGAAAGAGACAGGAGAAATAACAGTTACCGCGAGGAACGAAGGTGGTTTTGGCCATACCGGTCATCAATAGGTTTATATAGCCATGCTAAGGTTATCCATATCAGGTTTAATTGCGCTGTGTATTATTTGTTCCTGCCGCTCTACGAGGAAGATACAAACAGCTATTGCCCCGAAAGATACCACCATGACCTCGGTGGTACCAGTTGATCATTCCAGGGAAGACTCCATTACTTTTATCCGAAAGAATTACAACAGCATTCTGAACAATCATATCGGGTTCACCACGTTTTCCGCCAAAATTGATATAGATTATCAGGATGCCGACGGGAAAAAAAATAATGTAAATGCCCATTTGAGAATGTATAAAGACAGCGTGATCTGGGTTTCTATAACCGCCTTGCTCGGCATCGAGGGATTGAGGGCCTATATCACCCGCGATTCAGTGAAAGTACTGGATAAATTAAATAAGGTTTACACCGCCCGCAGTGTGGCCTATTTGCAGGATGTGACCGACCTTCCGCTTGACCTGCGATCGCTCCAGGACCTGTTGATCGGGAACCCGGTTTTCCTGGACTCCAATATCATTTCGTACAGAAGGTCGCCGGGCATGATCACATTGCAGAGCAACGGGGAATTCATTAAGAATCTCTTTACCATCGGGGAAACGGACAAACTGGCAAAGAGCAGCAAGCTGGATGACCTTGATGAATTCCGGAACCGTACCTGTTATCTTACTTATGATGATTATGATACGCGACAAGGATTGAATTTTTCCACCCGGCGGGAAATCAGTGTTTCTGAAAAGAGCAAACTGGATATACAACTCGTCTTCCGGCAGTATGATTTTAATGAAACGTTAAGTTTCCCGTTCAATATTCCTAAAAATTATAAGCAGAATTAGGCATATAAAATTTATTTTGCAGTGTTCCGTTATACCCATGGTCTTTCCGTCCCATTTGTTTAACCTCATTCCACTTACTATGAGAAAAACGATCCTCTTACCCCTGCTGATAGGTTGCGGTTTTGCCGCCCATATCCACGCACAGCCTGTTCAGGACAAATCCCAGCTTGAAAAAGAAAGAGAAGATATCCAGAAAGAGCTGAAGGAGATACAAGGTATGTACGATAAGGTAAAAGGGCAGACAAAGCAAACACTCGGGCAGCTCAATGTGCTGAACAGGAAAATAGCCCTCCAGGAACAATATATCGGCAATATTAACCGGGAGATAAGATCTATTGATGATGACATCTATTTGAGCAACCTCGAGATCTACCGGCTCCAGAAACAGCTTGACACCCTCAAAGCCCAATACGCAAGGACCGTGGTATATGCTTATAAGAACAGGAGCAATTACGATTACCTGAATTTTATTTTTTCCGCCAATAGCTTCAATGACGTGATCAGGAGGATCGGGTACCTGAAAAGTTACAGGGCGTACAGGGAAAAACAAGTGAGCGCCATATTGGAAACACAGCAACTGATTGCCATAAGAAAACGACAGCAGCTGGGACGAAAGGAGCAAAAAAATACGGCATTGTCCAACCAGACCCGGCAGGTGGATGAACTCTCTGTTCAGAGAAAGGAAAAAGACGTTGTCATTACCCAGCTGAAATCGAAAGAAAAGGATTTGCAAAAGCAAATCGCGGTTAAAAAGAAAAGGGACCGCGATCTTCAAAATGCTATCACCGCTATCATACGAAGGGAGATAGAAGCGGCTAAAAAAGCGGCGGAGGCAAAAGCAAAGGCCGAGGAACTATCAAAGAAGAATAATCCAACCAGCAATCCCGAAACAAACACGACTGCGAGCACCAACTCCGTTACCAGTCCCGGCACTACCAGTTCCAAACGGAATGAGCCGGTGAAAAAACCGGAAAGCTATCTTGACCTGAACGCCAGGGATGTGGCACTCAACAGCAGTTTCCAGGCTAACAAGGCACGGCTTCCATGGCCGGTTGACAATGGTGTTTTGACGCTTCGGTTTGGTCCCAATAAGATCGAGAACACACTGCTTACCTTTGATAATCCCGGGATCACTATTGCCACACCTTCAGCGGGTGTACCGGTAAAAGCCGTGTTTGATGGAGAAGTAAGTGCAGTTT
>CAYSIU010000021.1:0-1719 GCA_964431095.1 uncultured Chitinophaga sp.
CACCGCACAATGTTCTTTTCCCCGAAGCATAGGTTCGCCATGCATGGCCGGCGAGATTGCCGCGCACCACCATCTCGATTTTAAAAGGTTCACATTTATGCCCGATGGAAACATGCGGGGCAGGAGTGTCCACCAGCCAGTTGGGACATATATCACGGGTATGGTTCAGCATATAAGCGGCAATCTGGTTCAGCACCTGTCCTTTGTAAGGTATAGGGCGTGGGAGGATGACATCAAAGGCCGAGATGCGATTGCTGGCGATCATCACGAGCCATTTGCCAGAAATGGTATAAACATCCCGAACCTTGCCCTGGTAGAAAGCCGTTTGATGGGGAAAGGAAAATTTGGGCATATTCCGAAAATAAGAAGGGGTCAAAAACCGGCCAATATTGGCCATTTCAAGATTTCAACAAGTTATCCTTTTCCCTTAAAAATTAAATTTTTAGAAAAAGGTTACAATGCTTATTTTTCCGTCAAATTACCCGAAGAACCTCCTTCGGACAAAACTAAAACTTCCTTTTTATGAGAAAAAGCTATCGCTTTTTAGCTGCATGGTTAATGGCTTGCTTCTTCACTGTTTTTGCTTCCGCTCAGTCAGTTACCATCACCGGTTCGGTAAAGAATGAAAATACCAAGGAAAATGTTCCGGCTGTATCTGTTATTGTAAAGGGCACCAGTGAGGGTACATTTACCAATTCAGACGGCGGATTCAGCCTTAAGGTAGCCAGACTCCCTGTAGTACTGGTATTCAGTTCGATCGGGTATGAAACACAGGAAGTAAATGTGTCGGATGTTTCTAAACCGGTAACAGTGAGTTTTAAAATCAATTCTGCACTGAATCAGGAAGTCGTGATAGCTGCCAACCGCGTACCTCAAAGGATCCTGGAAGCTCCTGTCACAGTGGAAAGAATGGGTACCACCACGCTCCGGAATGTACCGGCACCCAATTACTACGAAGCAATAGGCAACCTGAAGGGAGTGGATGTGCATACGGCCAGTCTTACTTTCCGCACGATTACCACCCGCGGTTTTGTCAGCAGTGGTAACCTTCGTTTAAACCAGTTGATCGATGGAATGGATAACCAGGCACCCGGCCTCAATTTCGCCGTGGGCAGTGTCGTCGGCCCCACCGACATCGATGTGGATAATGTGGAAATTCTCTCTGGTGCTTCTTCAGCACTTTATGGTTCGGGAGGGATGAATGGTACGGTGCTGATCACCACAAAAAGCCCTTATGTATACAAGGATCTTAGCTACAATATCAAACAGGGGATCATGCACGTGGATGGCAAGCAACATAATGCTGCCCCTTATTACGACTGGGCTCTCCGTTGGGCAAAAGCTTTTAAAAACAAATTGGGAGTAAAGATCGCCGCTGAGCTCGTAAAAGGCCAGGACTGGGAAGCACAGGATTACCGGAATAAACAGCAGATTGGTATCCTGAGCAAGGTTGTTGGCGGAAATCGCCAGAATGATCCCGGTTTCAACGGCATCAATGTGTATGGTGATGAGACCAGTGCCGATATGGCGGGCTTTTCTTATTTTGTTCAGGACCAAAAAAGAAGAGGATTGTTAGGTGCAAGTGGTGGCGCCATCGATGTAGTAACTTTGCTCAACGCTTATTATTCATTTCTGGGAAACCCAGCTTATCCCAGTAATGCGCATCGGGATGGATTTTTAGCATTTCCCGGTTTTTCAGCACCCGTTTTGGTGTTAATT
>CAYSIU010000021.1:1729-13450 GCA_964431095.1 uncultured Chitinophaga sp.
AGTCGGGCGTTATTAAAAAGACAGCGCTCGTGTTCGGTCAGATGAACGAGCCGCCCGGCGCGCGCGCGCGTGTGGCTCTTACGGGTCTTACGATCGCTGAATATTTCCGCGATGTCGCTGGCCAAGACGTTCTCTTGTTTGTCGACAATATTTTCCGCTTTACACAGGCGGGCGCCGAAGTGTCCGCCCCTCTTGGTCTTCTTTCTTTCGCGGGCGGTTTTCCGCCCCCGGTTTTGGCATTCCTCAACAACCCGGCTGTAAAACCCCTGATCGATAACATGTTTCCATTTTACAACGGGCTAAAGAATAATTATTACAACAAAGCAGTTGTTTCCCGGACCGGGTATAATGAGGAAAATCTTGTTGACTACAATACAATCAACTTTAAATTCACCGGTGCAGTTCATTACAAAATAACGGATAGGCTCGAAGCTTCCGTCAGTTCTTATTTCGGTACGGGTACCACCGTTTACACCGGTGCCGACCGTTATTCACTGAGGAACCTTAAAATGGCCCAGCATAAATTTGAACTGAGGCATAAGAACTATTTCTTCCGGGCTTACACCACGCAGGAAAATGCCGGTGATTCCTATAATGCAACTGCCCTGGGAGCCTTTTAAATGAAACATACAGACCCAGTTCCTCCTGGTTCCCGCTTTATATCGGCACATTTGCAGAAGGCCGCAGGTTGACGGGACCGAACGTTAGTGATTTCAACCTTCATACCAATGCAAGGGCGGCAGCTGATGTTGGAAGGTACCTGCCCGGCACCGCTTCATTCGATTCAGCAGCGAGCATCATTAAAAGGACCCCGATCAGGAAAGGCGGAGCTTTATTCCTCGATAAGTCGGATTTATATGCTGCAGAAGGCCAGGCCAATTTATCAGAGTTGATGAATTTCTCCCATTACCTGGATGTATTGGTGGGAGTAAGCTGGAAAGAATGGGTGATGAATTCCCGGGGTACCATTTTTGCCGATACACTTACCAATCTGAGGATAAATGAATATGGGGCTTATGTCCAGTTAAAGAAAGCTTTGTTTAAAGATATACTTACCCTTACTGCTTCGGGACGGTATGATAAGCAAACCAATTTCGATGGCAGGTTCACCCCAAGGGTAACGGGTGTCATCAAATTATTCAAAGATAATTTCCTCCGTCTTTCTTACCAGTCCGCTTATCGGTTCCCTTCCAACCAGAACCAGTATATCAGCCTGGTCACCGGGTCAGGCGTGTTGATGGGCTGCCTGCCGGAATTCCAGACTTACTATAAGCTCAATTCAACAAGACCCGGGTATACCGCGGCGAGCGTGTTGTCGTATCGGGCAGGGACATTAGCGGATTCCAACCGTTTAGCGACGGCCACGTATAGTAATGTGCGCCCGGAAAAAGTTTTCTCTTATGAAGCGGGATACAAAGGCGTGATTGGAAAAAAACTGCTGCTGGATGCCTATGTGTATTACAGCCGTTACAGGGACTTTCTTGTGAATGTGGCGGTAGTACAAGCCAAGAACGGGCCTCAATATGAGCTCTATTCTCCCTTTAGCAGCACCAACCTGTCCTATATCCAGAATTCTTCTGATATCGTAAAATCGATCGGCTGGGGCGTTAGCGTGGAATACCAGTTCCTGAAACGATATACGTTGTACGGAAATGTGTTCTCTGATAAACTGAAAGATGTTCCACCCGGGGAAGTCACTTTCTTTAATGCACCCAAATACCGTTACAATATTGGTTTGAGGAGTGAGAATGTTTGTCACAATATCGGTTTCAACGTCGTCTTCAAATGGCAGGATAATAACTACTATGAAGGCACTTTTGTAACCGGTACACTTCCGTATTTCGGCTGGTGGGATGCGCAGATATCTTATCGTCCGCCCAACACCAAGAGCACGTTCAGGGCAGGCGGCACCAACCTGGGTAATTTCTACGCCCGGACAGGCTTTGGGAGCCCGGCTGTCGGGGGCCTGTATTATATCAGTTATGGTTATAACCTGTACTGATAAACAAGGTTGCACCTAAAATAATAATGGATCCCGTTCCGCGGAAAGCAGAACGGGATCTTCTTTTACCGGTAATCAGTAACATTACTTCAGGTCAGCGTTTTGCTGGTTTGCCCGATCATATAGCCGTTGTGATATAGTTGCAGGTTATAAGTGCCTTTCTGGTATTCATCGGCATTCAACGAAAAGATCAACCGCTTGGTTTCTCCTTTCTGGTAATCAAAGCGGATGATCCGGGTGTATCGTTTTATTCCTTCGTTGTGCGTTGCAAGCGAGGAAGAAGACTCCCATACATCGTTGGTAAGGATTGAGCCATCAGGTTGGGTAATTACGATATAGACCTCCGCTTTGTCATAACCGGCAATATTGTTCTGTACGGCAAAGGATATCACCAGCTTGGTTGTCTTTTTCACCTGGGAGGTCTCTTCTTCCCTGTCGTTTTTTACCGTGATCGGGGAGAATTTCAGTTCAGAAGCAAAGAACGTAGATGCCATACTTACCTTTTCAGTGAGTACTTTGTTCTCTTGTCCTAATTGCCGGTTGCTTGATTCGAGATCTTTTACCTGGTTATTCACGTTGTCGAGCATTCCCGCGATCTGTTTTTTTTCTTCTTCGATGCTGTTATTACGGTTTTGTAGCTCGGCTACCAATTGCTGGAGCTCAATTATTTTTTTCCGCGCAAGGTCAAGGTCTTCTTTTTTTATATTGTTCTTCCGGAGAATGGCGGCTACATCGGAGCGTAGCTTATATATTTCAGCCAGTTTGGTACTGAGTTCGTTTTTCAGTTTCCCTTCCGTGTTTTTTCCGGAATCAAGCCTGGCCCCAAGGTCATGAATAGTGAGGGAATACATCTTCTGAAGGGAATCCTGTACATCCTGGGCCACAGCTGTAGAATCTTTAATGTACACTTCTTTTTTTTGCCTGCTGTATTGGGTCTTATCATATAAATGATAGACCCAGGTGCCTACCATCCCCACAGAAAGCATTACCAGTAATAATGATTTGGTATCCTTCACCTTTTAAATCTGACTATTTGATGACTCCCCGTTCCCTGGGGTCAGCGGGCAGAAAACGGAACAGGGTTAGTTGTTTATCGTTTGATCAACATAAGCGGATACCCATCCAACCTGGCCATTCTTGATGAGGTAAAAATGTTTGGTATCAAACACCGATTCAAACTGCCGCATGATCTTCAACAGCAAACCCGTACCTGACATCAGTGATTTCTGGTCAAATACTTTCAGTACCCTGCTGACCTCCGTAACGACTGCTTCTTTATCGGCTGGCCGGCTGATATTACCAGAAAGAGTGGCGGGCGAAAATGCATTTATGTTATCATAAAGTTTTTCACTGAATTTCCTGATCTCGTCAAACGAGACCGAGACTACCGGGTTGTCAACCAGTTCAGGATGTGTAAGAGTGGCCACGGCCCAGGCGATCCCCCCGCTTAAAGCGATATTATCGCTGAGGGGGTAAGCCCCGCTGGAATTCACCGCATAGATGATCTCAGCATTCTCTATACCGGCAAGCACCCGGTACATTTGTTTATTGAAATTGGGCAGGCTGTTATCTCCCTCACATCTTTTTTCGGTAGCATTGGCCACGCTTTTGGTCCCCCAGCTAAGCTGGAACAACCTGAAATAATCGGTATTTCCATAGGGAAAAAAGCCTCCCTTGGTATTGCCGCTGCCGATATCAATAAGGAAGGTGGTATAGCGGCGCGATTCCGGTACGATCCCAAGATGCGAAAGTCTTGCTTCCTTGGTTACATCCACTACTTCTACCTGTCGGTTGGGCTCATCGGTCATCAACCGGAAAGAATCGATCAGGTTTTGTATCCAGCTTGTTTTGTTATCCTTCTCTGCCTGGATACCGACCCCACTGCTCACGACGGTAAAAATGTGCCGGGAAGGAATTTTATATTCTTTAAGCGCTTTATTGTATAAGTCAGTAAAGGCGCTGAGCGTGGCAGAAAAAGTGGGCTGGGTAAAAGAAATGAAATCCGTATTGATTGAAGAGTCTTTCAGAATATTAAATGCACCGCTGCTCTGGGCGTTTTTACCGATCTCAACAACGCTCAGTTTAACACCCTTGGAACCTACTTCAATACCTGTATAGATCGTAGAATTGCTGTATTTGGGTTTGAGCGTGCTTTGGGCGCAGAGAGAAAGCCCCGTAAAAAAAAGAATACACAGTATCCACAACCGCTGCAGGGAGGTCTTGAACATGGGTTAGTCGTTTGTTGTTCAAAATTACAGCAAGCACCGGCATTTTATTTCCTCTTGTATTGCAGACTTTTGTTATGTGCAAAAGTTGTGTTTAAGTACGGTCATTAGTTTTTATGAAATAACACAAATAAAAAACCGCCCCCTGAGATGAGACGGTTTTCATTGCAGGAGTTAGCTGCTTTTAACCGAATAAACCACCTTTTTTAAGGCTTCTTACGCCTTCACCGATCTTGAAGCCATTATGATAAATTTCAACTTTGTAATCACCGGTAGAGAATTCATTTCCACGGATAGGGAATTGAATGCTTTTACGCTGACCCTGTACATAATCTATGGATACCTTGGAGGTAAATGGTTTGTCGCCATCGGTGCGGGTGTTCAGAACACTGGAACCCATCGAGGGGTCCGAGATCACTTTCCCGTCCGGTGCCGTAACGATCAGGTACATGTCGGCCGGGCCCGATTTAGCAATCCGGTTTTCCACATCAAATGATACGACCAGTTTGTCTACTCTTTTGGCGGTCGTTGTGGTTTTCTCTTTGCCGCCTTTCTTTTCTTTGATCGGAGTCACCTGTATATTGGATGCACTGAACGTAGAGGCCACATCCACTGTTTTGGACAACTCTTCTTTTTCAGAAGTCGTGGTCTGCAGGTTTTGCTCCAGTACGGTTTTTTCCTGTTTCAAAGAAGTGTTAGCGGAAGTGAGTTCCTGGTTTTCGCCGGTGAGCCGGGATACTTCAGCTTCCAGACCGCTGATTTTTTCATTCAGGTCTGTGATCATTTTTTTGGCCTTTGCCAACTGGGCCTGTGATGCATTCTTGTCGTTCAGGATCTTGCGGATCTCAGCTTTTTTTGCATCGATCTCTTTTTGCCTGTCCGCTAACTGACCCTGGAGGTTATTATTGGAGCCGGTAACGGAATCCAAACGGGCCAATGCATTGTCAAATTCGCGTTGAACTTCTGTCTTGGAAGAATCCAGGGAGCTGATCTGGGTCTGCTGTTGCGAAATTTTTTCGCCTGATTTATTCTTATCATACAGCAAATAACCCCATGTTCCAAGCAATCCAGCTGCCAGGACCCCGATAATGATGTTTTTATTTGTCCTGTTTTTAGGAGGCTGACTTTGCGGGGTGTTAGTCGCCGAGGGATAATTGGTGTTTGTCATACAAGAGGGATTTTGGTATTGTTATATAAAAATTAATAATGTTTCATGAATTTTAAAATCGCCGCAAGATACCCCGGGTCTTCCACCTCGCCTGTCTTTAATCTGTTAAAACGTTTCCAGGGTTTATTCAGGTATCTGGATGACAAAATTTCTAAAACCGTGCCAGAAAGATTTTTTCATTGGAAAGCCCCACGATGTATTTTGCTATTAAAGGCTGAAAGCCTGTATCTTAGCGGTTTATGAGTGTGGAAAAGATAATTTCTGACTGGAAAAAGAAAGTTTTCAGACCGATCTATTGGCTGGAAGGAGAGGAAGACTACTATATCGATCAGGCGATAGATTACGCGGAACATTACTTGTTAAGCGGGGACCAGGCTTCCTTTAACCTTACAGTTTTTTACGGGAAAGACGCTGACTGGGCAGATGTGATCAATGCCTGCCGGCGATACCCGATGTTCTCAGAAAAACAGGTAGTGCTGCTCAAGGAAGCACAGCAGATGAGGGATATCGAGAAACTGGAGGCCTACGTCGAAAACCCGCTTGACTCCACCATTTTTATTGTCGCGTATAAAGACAAAAAGTTTGATGCACGGAAGAAACTGGCCAAACTTGTAAAAGAAAAAGGGGTGGTGCTGACGACTAAAAAGTTGTATGAGCGGGATCTGCCCGAATGGACGCAGCAATTGCTCCGGGCAAAAGGGCTTTCGATCAGTCCCAAAGGGTTGGCCTTGCTGGTGGATCACACCGGCAACGACCTGAGCAGGATCGCGAATGAGATGGATAAGCTCTCCGTCAACCTGGGCACAAGAACTTCTATTACGGAAGAAGATATAGAGGAATTTATCGGCGTCAGCAAGGATTATAATGTTTTTGAACTGCAATCGGCACTGGCGGCAAGGGACCTTTCACGGAGCATCCAGATCATCCAGTACTTTGAAGCCAACCCGAAGGCGGGACCCATACAATTTGTTTTGCCTTCGTTGTACAATTTTTTTAGCAAGGTCTTTATGATCTACGACGCAGGTAGTGCCGACGAAAAAAATGTGGCAGGCATCATTGGCGTAAGCCCTTATTTTATCAAGGAGTATATGCTTGCGGCACGACTTTATCGTTATCCTGAAATTGAAAAGGCATTGTTGTTGTTGCACGACTACAACTTGAAAAGTGTGGGCGTAGGCAGCCCTAATACAGAAGGCGCTTCATTGCTGAAAGAAATGGTGGTAAAGATCGTCAGCGGGGAACAACGCTGAATGCCTCGTGAGGGAGGACGATTTATTGTTTAGAGGACCTTCAAACTATCTATTTTATCCTGGCCGATCTGCTTCACCAATTGGTCGAGGTTATCGAATTTGATCTCTTCCCGCAGGTATTTTTTTACAAAGACCTTCAGTGTCTGCCCATAGATCTGCTCATCAAAATCAAAGATATTTACCTCTGCCACTCTTGTCTTTCCATCTACGGTCGGACGAAACCCGATGCTCATCATCCCCTTTAACTTATTGGGCGCCGCTTCTGGTTGCGCGAATACGGCATAAATACCATTGCCGGGTATGATCTTTTCTTCATCCTGTATCTTCAGGTTAGCGGTGGGATAACCCAGTTTACGGCCCAGTTTATTCCCATGCACGACGGTCCCGGAGAAGAAAAATTCGTAACCCAGTAGTTTATTGGCGGTACCAATATCGCTATGCAGGATGGCTTCGCGGATATTGGTAGAACTAATGGAGATATTATCCACGATATGCTTGGGGATCTCCTTGAGCTGGTATTTGTATTCTTTTGTTTTTTTTTCCAGGAGACGATAATCACCCAGCCGGTCCCTGCCGAAACGATGATCATAACCTATAATAATGGTATGGGGGTTGAACCGGCCGATCAAAAAGTTTTTCAGGTAATCTTCGGCCGGCTGGTTGGCAAATGCCTCGGTAAAAGGAACAACCACCAGGTGGTCAATACCCAATTGCTCCAGCAAACCGATCTTTTCCTCCAGGGTATTAATCAAACGTATACCAAGAATAGTAGAGGACACCACTTTGCGGGGGTGTGGATGAAAAGTGATGATAACAGTTTCCCCGCCGATGATTTTTGCTTCTGCACTCAGGCGACTGATGATCTGCCGGTGACCCATGTGTACACCATCAAAAGTTCCGATGGTAATCACGGCGTTGCGGAAGGAGGGAAGATGATCTATATCATAATGTACTTTCATAAAGAGTGGCAAAACTAATTGATAATTGATAATTGAGCATTGGAAATTGAACATTAGATTTGCCCCTAATTACCCATATGAGTCTTTACGAAAAACGGGGAGTTTCTGCTCAAAAACAAGAGGTGCATGCCGCCACCAAAAACCTGGACCAGGGTCTTTTCCCCAAAGCCTTTTGTAAAATCTATCCCGATATCCTGTGCAACGAGGATGAGTGGGTCAATGTGATGCATGCCGATGGGGCCGGCACGAAAAGTATACTCGCCTACCTGTACTGGAAAGAAACAGGCGATGTATCGGTATGGAAGGGCATTGCACAGGATGCAATTGTCATGAACCTGGATGATCTGCTTTGTACGGGTATTTATGACAAGATCCTTTTTTCTTCTACCATTGACCGGAATAAAAGTTTAATCCCTGCTGAAGTGTTGGAAGCGATCATCAACGGTCACCAGGAATTTTTTGACACGCTCAGGTCGTATGGCGTCAATATTAGGTATATGGGTGGAGAGACTGCCGATGTGGGGGACCTGGTAAAAACCATCGCAGTGAACGGAACGATGACTGCCCGCTGGCCAAAATCAAAACTTATTACCAACGAGAATATTCAGGAAGGTGATGTGATCGTAGGATTGGCGGGCTTCGGGCAATCCAATTATGAAAAGGAATACAACAGTGGTATTGCCAGCAACGGGCTTACTTCAGCCCGGCATGACCTTTTACATAAGACCTACGGGGCAAGATTTCATGAGAGTTATGATACCTCATCGGACGAGCATGTCGTGTATACCGGGCCGCACCGGCTTACAGATACTATTCAGTTTTCAATGAACAATGCTCCATTTTCAATGGAGATAGGTCGTTTATTACTCAGTCCAACCCGGACCTTTGCCCCGGTGATGAAGGAATTACTGGAAAATCATTTTGAATTAATCCACAGACTGGTGCATTGCAGTGGAGGAGGGCAGACCAAATGCCTGAAATATGTCCCGGAGAATGTTCGTATCGTAAAGGATAGTTTATTTGAACCGCCTATCATATTTCAATTGATCCAACGGGCCAGCAGGGTAGATGACCGGGAAATGTACCAGGTTTTTAATATGGGCACGCGGATGGAGATCTACTGCCATGAAAAGGATGCAAATATGATCATCGGGGTGGCAGGGAGTTTTGGGGTGGAAGCCCGCGTGATCGGCAGGGTGGAGGAGAGTGAGAAGAAAGAGTTATCCATAAAAACTACAAAAGGTGAAATCATCTACTGATTTTTGCCAGAAGTTATTACTAGTTTCATTGGAGTGGGGTTATCCTTATCCCAGTTTTCAGGTTTATCAAAGTCAGCGCCGAGGGGAATTGCTTCGAATTTATGACTGCCCAATTTTAGAGTGACTCCAGCAACATTGGCAAACACATCAATAACGACTTCCCCAGGGTGGTCAACCTTGACTATATATTTCCCACTGGAACCTTCAATGGTTCCAGATGATATTTTTATAATCAAATTTTCAGGTTTTGTATCGGATGCATAGATCCGAACAGGATTCTCAATCCCTATATAAAATATATTGAGTTGTCGGGTCTTGATCGGATTGGAAAAGGACACAGACGAATTATTCTCCTCTTCCACTATAAAAGAGATCGGTTGTCTCTTATAAGCTGTTACCAGGTGCCCGTTTTGCATGGCAGGCAGCCATTTCGGTCCCTTGCTGATCAATCTTATTGCTTCTTCCTCCATCCCGTAGCCATACTTGGTTAGCGGTTTAATGTCAGTAATGTAACCATCGGAGTGAACAACAAACTGGATCACAACAGTGTAAGTGCCCTTGGGAGCTTCTTTTCCTACGGGTATAGTCGGATCCTGGTTCACCTGCAGGAATTGCTTCCATTTTTCTTCTCCGCCCGGGAAAGTCGGCGAAATCTCTACACGATCGAAGATTTTATTGTCGGGCGATGTCTTGATTTTTACAGCTGCTTCCTTTAATAGTTGAGCATAATATTGCCGGGTTGGTATATCGAGAAGTTTTGCATTCACAAAAACAATAACGCCCCGTGCTGCTTTATTTCCGTATCTGGCTATGGCTTTTGCCTGGCTGGGGGCATAAAATACCAGTTGTTGCGAAATGATTGTTTTTGTATCGAAAATGTCGTTAGTGACTTTTTCCCCATTCACGATTAGTAACATTTTTTTCAGGTCTGGTTTCATCGTCGGTTCGGGGACGTAGATCATCGTGTCAGCTTCCAAAATGAGGTTATCTGCTTTGCTGAAGAAAATTGCCTTTCTGGATACGACCTCCGGAATCGTATCTGGTCTAAGTCTGGCAGATAGATTGAGGGCGGGTTTGCTTATTGGGAAGTGATCCTTTACCGGATATTTAGTCCGGTAGCTGAAAGCAAAACAGGCGATTGTTATCATTACACAGAGAAACGACATCAATTTCCGTCCATATTGAAAGCTGGTTTTTGGAGATGAAGTGATCATGGCAATGCGTCTTTTTATCTGGTTATGGAAAAAAGGATTGACGAGGGATAACCGGGTATTCAGCGCCTGCATCAGCAATAGCTCGGCATATTCCCATTTATTGTTCTCCGTAACTGCAAACTGGTCGGCCAGGAACTCATGAATGGCCTTGACCTCTTTTTTGGCGAAATGGAAGAAAGGGTTGATCCAGCAAACGGCCGTCAACAATTCCAGGTAAAGGATATCGAGCGTATGCTTTTGCTCAATATGAAATAACTCATGGCGAAATACCTGTTCCCCCTTTGCAGAATGTAATTCAATCTTCCGGTTCCAGAACAACCAGTGGAAAAAAGAGAAGGGAGTACCGGGCTCACTGGTATTTACAAAATGAATGCTGCCTAATTGCTCGACCGGGTTGTTGCGGATGATCCGCTTTATTTTGAAAAAAGACAAGAGGGTCCTTAGCAGGGCAATGAAAACAATCAACCCATAAAAAAGGTAAAGGATATGCTGCCACGTGAACCAATTGGTTTGTACAGTGGCAGGAGGAGAGGGCGCCGGAATAATGGCATGTCTGTATAGGTCAGGGGAGGAGATGACCGTCAGGGTTTGCAGGATGACCGATGTATCGGTTTCCTGCTGGGTAAAATAGACCGGTATGTTCAGGAAGGGAATGGCTATACTAATCACTGTAGCGGCCAACAAATAGAACCGGTTGTATCGATGAAATTTTTCATTCCTCAAGACGAGGTGATAATAGCTATAAAGCAGACCGGAAGCAATGATGACCTGGAGCAGGTAGGTGAGGAGGGCATTCATTTTTGCTGTCTTTTAATTTGTTTCAAAAGCGCTTCCAGTTCCGCTATGGAAATATTATTCTCCCGCACGAGAAAGGAAACAACATTACTGAAGGAACCCTCGAAATAGCCTTTCACCAATTGCTTCATGGTCTTTTTTGAATAATCATCCTTACTGACGGCAGGGTAGTAGAGGTGATGACGGTTGACCACTTCAATGCCTACGAAATCCTTTTCCTTGAGGATCTTCAGCAGGGTTGCCACCGTGTTGGAATGGGGTTTGGGCGAGGGCATGCTTTCCACGATATCCCGCAAATAAGCCTTGCCTGTCCTCCAGAGCACCTGCATGATTTGTTCTTCGGCCTTGGTTAATGATTTCATGACGATAAGTTGCAAAACCAAAGCTAAACTAAAAGTTTAGTTCTAACAAACTAATTTTTTAGTTTAAAGTTTCCAACCTTTAAGGGTTGGAGACCGTCTTGGTTTTCCCCATCATTTGTGGAAAAATTAATTTTTCTGCGTCTTCTTTCTTTATTTTGCAGCAAACCCATTAATGATGCCGGAACCGATCATTGAACTGCGGAACGCCCGCATATACCAGGGAAGCAGCCTCATCCTTGATGAGGTAAACCTTACTGTCAACAAAGGAGAGTTTGTGTACCTGGTGGGTAAAACGGGGACAGGCAAGTCAAGCCTTTTAAAAACACTCTACGGTGAGCTGGAATTGAGAGAGGGAGAAGGGATTGTAGCAGGGTTCGCCCTGCGCGTCCTTAACTGGAAAAAAGTGCCCTACCTCCGGCGTAACCTCGGTGTTGTCTTCCAGGACTTCCAGTTGCTGACCGACCGAAACGTGAACGAGAACCTGAGG
>CAYSIU010000022.1:0-13402 GCA_964431095.1 uncultured Chitinophaga sp.
TCATGCGGGCATCTTCACGTTTTTTGGCTGGATTTTGTGCAATGAGATTGAGAGGGAGATCGAAACGGAATTGCGAAAGCTTCATGAGTATTTATGGGTTTAGAACAAAAGTCTCATGACGCAAACCAGGCTGTATGCCGGTTGAAATGATTCAAATTCACTCCCGATATGCCTGCGCCCGCAGGTAACGATCGGGATTGTCGTGATAGATCCGGCCTTACGGCGCCGGGTTTGGTCAGATGAACTGGATTTTAAGCCGCCCTGAAAAAATTCTTTCGGACGGGCGGGCAAAGGTATATTATTCAGGGGCAAAATCCCGTTTTATTTTTCATATTTATCCGCACATCCCCGTGCAATTGAAAAGAGGGAAACAGATTGCAAAAAAATAAAATATAGATCCGGTGGCAAGACGTTGGTTTTCAAAAAATTTTATGCTTTTTATTGTAGTTGGGCATCTTAATTTTGTTCACCTGAATCAGCGGGTTTTGTACCCATTAACCAACTTTATGAAGCGGATCCCTGTACTGTTGTTGTGCTTGTTTTCTCTCCTTCAGTCAATAGCTCAACCCGAGATTAAAGAAAAGAAATACCCCAGCCTGTTATGGGAGATCAGCGGTAAAGGAATGAAAACTCCTTCCTACCTGATCGGGACCATGCATGTCAGCAATAAACTGGCCTTTCACTTACCGGACTCCTTTTACCAGGCCGTCAGGAATGCGCAGGTGGTTGCATTGGAGACCAACCCCGAAACCTGGCAGGAGGATATGAGCAAGTATGACTTGTCGGGAGAAGATCGTTCCGCTTACAGCAGCTTTTACCGCAACTACAGCTCCATGCCCGCTGATTACCTGAGCATCCATACACTTAAGTTTTATAAATACGACAAGAAGATTGAGAGAGCGTTATATAGCAACCCGTCGGCCATCAACAACCTGCTTTACCGCACGTATGGCAATGATGCCAGTGACTTCGAAGAAGACACATACCTGGACATGTATATTTTTCAATGCGGCAAAAAGTGGGGCAAAAAGATCACCGGTGTTGAAAAATACGGGGAGAGCATGAAGCTGATGGCAGAGGCGTACAGGGATGCGGCAAAGGATAAAAATAAAAAGGACAGGAGTTACGGCGACTGGGATGAAGCCTATTCGTCGGACAAACTGCAGGATGCCTACCGGCTGGGCAATCTCGACCTGCTGGATTCGATCAATAAATACAATAGTTTTTCGGCAGCTTTTGATGAAAAATTTTTATACCGCCGCAACCAGATACAGGCGAATTCGATCGATTCCATTCTCCGGTCCGGGGCTACTTTATTTGTGGGAGTGGGGGCGGCCCATCTCCCAGGCAATCGCGGCGTGATCGAACTGCTTCGTGCGAGAGGATACCAGGTAAGACCCGTGAAAATGGGGGAAAGGGCCAGTAAGGAAAAAGATCTTGTAGATAAGATGCGCGTCCAGGTGGTCTTCAATACGCAAACTTCCGGCGATGGTCTGTTCCAGGTGGATATACCGGGGAAATTTTACAAATTTGGCGATGATGCGGCGCTGGATCAGCAACAATATGCCGATATGGCCAACGGCAGCTATTACATGGTTACCCGGATCATGACCAATGCCTGGATGTGGGATCATAGTGCCGAAGATGTGTATCATACCGTGGATAGCTTACTGTATGAAAATATTCCCGGAAAAATCATTTCCAAAACAACCATTTACCGCAACGGGTACAAGGGATTTGATATCCTGAACCGCACCCGTCGCGGCGACCTGCAACGGTATAATATTTTCATCACGCCTTTCGAAGTCATCTTTTTCAAGATGAGCGGTAACGGGGATTATATCAGGAACGGGAATGAAGCGGAAAAATTCTTCGGGAGTATCCTCCTGAAAGAATATGCAGGCGGGGAGGAGGCTTCCCGGGCTGCCTGGAAAAAATATTCTCCGCCCTACGGGGGTTTTGCCGTTGATCTTCCGCATGAACCTTTTATCGGGAATGATGGAAGCTGGATCTATGATGCCGGCAATGATAAAGCGGGTATCCATTACCGTGTGATCCGGACCGATATCCATAATTATCATTTCGTGGAGGAAGATACTTTTGATCTTCGCCTGATGGAAGAGAGTTTTATGGCATCTGAGTTTATCGATACCCAATTGCTCCGGCGGCCTACCCACTGGAAAGGATATCCTGCGCTGGAGGGTAAATACAGGGACAAATCAGGCCAGATTTTCCTTACCCGTTTTATCATCCAGGGCCCGCACTATTACACACTTATCGCCCATGGAAAACAGGAAATGCCCAGCATGTATGATTTTCTGAACTCCTTTGAGATCAAACCTTTCGTGTACGGGGAACCGAAACCGTATAAGAACAGCCTGCTCTACTTTACAGTGAACACCCCGGTTTCCCCCGAAGAAAAAAAGATAAAACTCAACATACCCCGCTACAGTTGGTCGGAAACGGGGGAAGAAGAGGATCAACCGGAACAGGAACTTCTCGAAGCAGGGGTCTACCGCAATCAAACAATCAGCAATGACAGTACCGGTGAGAAGATATATATTTCCTTTTTTCACCCCTCCCGGTATTATTACAAAAAGGACAGCGTTGAACAGGAAGATAAGAACAGGATATCTTTTTTTACCGACACGACATTTGTTTACCGGTCAAAAACGAAAACGGTATTGCCCGGTAATATGAAACTGTGGGAAGCCGTCATTACCGACACCGGGAGCAGCCGTACCATGTGGACCCGGATCTTTTATAAGAACGGGACCGGCTTTATGCTGGTTACCGAGTCAGATACCCTCACCCAGCCCAGTGCTTTCATAAATACGTTCTTCAACAGCTTTACCCCGGCCGATACCCTGAAAGGGATCAATCCCTTTGTAAAGAAATCGCAGTTGTTCTTTGAAGATTTCATGAGTCCCGACACCGTATTCCATAAACGCGCCGCCCTCCATATTGATGATATCGAACTCGATTCAGCAGATCTGCCGCAATTGAAGAAAGCGATCGGTTCTATGAACTGGAATGAAAAGAAATACCTGGATACGAAGACCTCCCTCATCAATAAACTGGGTCAAATAAAGACGATGGGTTCAGCCGATTACCTCAGGCACCTGTATGACGCTTTGGAAGATACGGTGCAGCTGCAATACGCCGTGCTGGAAAACCTGTTGGAGCATAAAACCGGTTATGCTTTCAATCTGTTCCGGGATATCATCAATACGGAACCACCCGTGTTGGAATCTGCAGATAATTGGAACATTTATTCGTCACTGCCCTCCTGGAAACGGTTTGCAAAAAATTATGAGAGCAGGAACGGGAATTTTTTAGACGGGCTCTTTGATTCGTTGCAACTGACCCGTAAAATCCTGCCCGATCTTTTGCCCTTGCTGAACCTGGAGGATTACAGGAACAGCATCATGAAATTGCTGAGCCGGATGATCGACAGTAACCTGCTGCAGCCGGCCGATTATGAAATGTATTTCAGTAAATTCCTCCTGGAAGCCCGGCAGGCATTAAAGAAACAGGGGATTGCCGAAAAGAAAAAATCCATCGAAAAGGCGGAAGAAAGCAAAACAGAGAAAACGAAATCTTCTTATTCCGATGACGGTGAAGAAAAGGACGCTGGCAATGCAGATCTCAGTCTCTATGCCACGCTACTGTTACCCTTCCAGGACAAGAACCCTGCTGTTTCTTCCCTGCTCCGGCAGATGCTCCGGTCGGATGACAAAAGACTTAAATACAATACGATGATGCTGTTGCTGGATAAGAACAAATCTTATCCTGACAGCCTGCTGATTTATTTTGCGGGGCTGGATGATTACCGGTACGAATTGTACAGTACGCTCAGAGAACAAAAGAAAACAACACTCTTTCCTTCAAATTATAACAATCATCTTGACCTGGGCCGGAGTGCTTTGATGGATAAAAAATTGTATGATAAACCGGATACGCTGCTTTACCTGGCCAGGCTCGGAGCTGAATACAAAGACCACAAGGGCTTTATCTATTTCTATAAGTACAAGATGAAAAAAGATGACCTTGCCTGGAAGATCGCTGCCGTGGGATTAGTCCCGGAGGATCCTTCGAAGTTTGAGTTTGAGGACACTTCTTTCACAGCGGTTTTCCCATTTGATCTTTCCTCCCTGAGTCTTTCCCCGAAAAACAGTTTTGACTTCACCGGTTTTTCGGAGACAAAATTGAAAGAGGATGAACCCCAGCAGGACCAATTGAAAAAGGAATTGAAAAAAATGCTTTATTCCCGTCGCAGCAGCGCTCGCCAGTTTTATTCGGGTGAAATTACCCGCAGCAGCCTTATCAGCGTAACCGATTGACGGGTTCAGGCTGCCGGCATCCGTTTAGGAATGGACGCGATCAGTTTTTTCGTGTAGTCGGATTTCGGGTTGAAATATATTTCATCAGCGCTCCCGCTTTCTTCTATTCTTCCCTGGTTCATCACCATGATCCTGTCGCTGATATAACGCACGACAGAAAGATCATGAGAAATGAAAATAACCGTAAAGCCTAATTCTTTCTTCAGGTCGTTCAGGAGATTGAGCACCTGCGCCTGCACGCTCACGTCAAGGGCAGAAACCGATTCGTCGCAGACGATAAAAGAAGGGTTCAGCGACAAGGCCCTTGCAATCACGATACGCTGGCGCTGGCCCCCGCTGAATTCATGCGGGTAGCGACTGAAATGTTCGGGGTACAGGTCCACTTTTCCGAGCAGCCCGATCACTTTCTCCTTTCGTTCTTTTTCTGTTGCAGAAAGACCATGCACTTTCATGGGTTCTGCAATGCCGGAACCGATTGTCAGTCTTGGATTCAAAGAAGAATAGGGATCCTGGAAGACGATCTGAATTTCCTTGCGAAGCGAACGCAACTCCTCTCTCTTTTTGCCAGTTATTTCAATACTGTTATACATTATTTTACCGGCTGTTGGCTCGATCAACCGGAGCAATGCCCTGCCCAATGTCGTTTTACCACAGCCTGATTCCCCGACCAGTCCGAGTGTTTCTCCTTTATACACATCGAAACTTACATCATCCACAGCCCGGGTAAATGCACGGGCTTTGCCCAATAAAGTTTTTTTGGAGGGAAACCATACCGAGAGATTTTCAACGTGAAGTAAAACTGATTTCGGAGCAGAGAACTCATCTACTGCCACCCGGCTATTGATTTCCGACTCACGGCTATCAATTCCCCGCTCTTTATTCCTTTCCAAGAAATCACTGACAACAGGTAATCGTTCCCCCCTTTTATGATTTACAGGCCGGCAGGCCAGCAATGCTTTTGTGTAGGGATGTTGTGGTTGGGTAAAAATTTCTTTGACCCTGCCCTGTTCTACGATCTCTCCTTTATACATCACGAAGGCCCGGTCGGCAATCTCGGCCACCACACCCAGGTCATGTGTGATGAAAAGGACTCCCATCCCGGATTGTTGCTGGAGTTCCTTTATCAATTGCAGGATCGTTTTCTGCATGGTTACATCCAAAGCAGTAGTGGGTTCATCGCAGATGAGCAGTGAAGGCTCGCAACACATGGCCATGGCGATCATTACCCTTTGCTTTTGACCCCCGCTGAGCTGGTGCGGGTAACGATGAAAAACGGAAACAGGGTCGGGGAGCTTTACTTTTTCGAACCAGCGGATCGTTTCCTGCCTCGCTTCTTTCGCGGGGAGTTGTTGGTGCAGCCGGATCGCTTCCATGACCTGCTGACCGCAGCTCAACACCGGGTTCAACGATGTCATCGGTTCCTGGAAGATCATCGCGATCCTATTGCCGCGGATATCCTGCATCTCATGACGGTTTCTTTTCAGCAGGTCGGTCCTGTGATTCCCGGTTCCGGTAAAAAGGATTTCCCCGCTTATATATTTTGCAGGTGGTGAAGGAAGCAATTGCAGGATAGAAAGCGCAGAGACAGATTTGCCGGAACCTGATTCACCCACGAGGGCTACCACTTCATTGGGGTTGATTGAAAGGGAAATATTTTTCAGGGCATGGACCGGACCGGTTTCCGCGGTGAAATCCACCGAAAGGTTCTTTATCTCCAATAGGGGTTCCATTATTTATCCGCCAACTTTATAAAAACGCTTTGAATAGGCAGGATAGCAAGCGATATAAGCAGTAAAATGGCAGTGATTAAAACTTCAAATGCCGTACCGTCATACCATCGTTGATCAGTTGTTTGATGGAGTCGATACCGATTCTGAGATGATTTTCGACAAACTGCTCTGTAACGGTCTTATCGCTCTCTTCTGTTTTGACTCCTTCGGGGATCATCGGCTGGTCGCTCACAAGTAACAAAGCTCCGGTAGGTATCTTATTATAGAATCCCACCGTAAAAATGGTAGCCGTCTCCATATCGATGGCATAAGCCCTGATCTTCTGCAGGTATTCTTTAAACGGATCATCGTGTTCCCACACGCGCCGGTTGGTGGTATAAACGGTTCCGGTCCAGTAATCCACTCCGTAATCGCGAATCGTGGTGGATACTGCTTTTTGCAGGGCGAACGCCGGCAAGGCAGGCACTTCCGCCGGGAAATAATCGTTGGAGGTCCCTTCGCCTTTAATCGCAGCGATGGGCAGGATCAGGTCGCCAATCTTATTTCTTTTTTTCAAACCGCCGCATTTGCCAAGAAAGAGCACTGCCTTGGGTTGGATGGCGGAAAGCAGGTCCATGATGGTGGCAGCGGTGGGACTACCCATGCCAAAATTGATAATAGTGATATTATCCGATGTGGCGCACTGCATGGGTTTGCCCTGGCCTACTACCTTTACTTTATTCCATTTCGCAAACAGGTTTACATAGTTGCTGAAATTAGTAAGCAGGATGTATTCGCCGAAGTCTTCCAGCGCAGCGCCGGTATAACGGGGTAGCCAATTCTTTACTATTTCCTCTTTGGATTTCATTATCGCGAATTTAATCAATTACGGGGTACTATGCAGCTTCTGCAGAAAGCAATACCAGACCTGCGTAAATAAAAGCGTAATAGTACTTTTGAAGCATGGTGCTGATTGAATACCCCCCACCGGATTTTCGTATCAAAAAAGAGGGTACCCGGGAATTGATTTTCGACACTGTTCGGAAAAAATGGGTACCGTTGTCACCAGAGGAATGGGTGCGTCAGAATTTCATTCAATACCTTACCCGGGTAAAAAATTACCCGGCTTCACTGATTGCAGTGGAAAAAGAGATTGAATTAGGCGAGCTGAAAAAAAGATTTGATATTCTTGTTTATGATCAGGCACACCATCCCTGGATGATGATCGAATGCAAGGCCATGGACATAGCCCTGAATGAAGATGTATTGCAACAGGTGCTTCGTTACAATATCAGTGTGCCGGTTCGCTACCTTGTCATTACCAATGGAAAGCATTGTTTTGGCTGGCTGCGGCAGGAGGGAAGGCTGGCAGGTATTGATTCGATACCAGAACTGGTCACTTAAAAATAAAAGCAGCCCGCAGGCTGCTTTTATTTTACAAGGAAATCGTCTTCACTATTTATTAAAGATCTTGTCATCAATGGGAACATTCAGCTCCACATTACTCAGTTTGATAGCCTGGAATTCGAGACCATCGATCTTCTGTGATCTCGACATAAAAAATTTTAACCCTGCAAAATCTTTCATATCACTGTAAAAGGTTTCGACCTCAACGGTTTGCCCCTGCATTTCGCGGCTGCTGAGGGATTTCACCAGCATATAATTGGCGGTACTGATATAAAAAGTGCTGACTCTCCCGTCATCTTTACTGGTCAGTTTTATTTTGAATGTTTTCACAGCTTCCACGTCTTCCTGACCCAGTAATTCCACCTGGTTCCCGCGGCTTTTATAATCCATCAGGCCGCCCGCGAGGCTGGCCTGGTTTTTAAAATCGTTCAATTCTGCGCCTTCCACATCAGTGGCCGTTTCGGCTCCCATAAAAGGATTGATCTTCCATCCTTTTCCGTCCTTGTACACATTGGTGACCGATTGACCCATCACCGCCACATCGGTTCGCATGGCTTTGCCATTGATCATCTGGACCGTGAGCGGGAAATCCGTACCCTGGACCGTGACGGTGCCGGTCATTTTTGCAGAGGCTACTTTATTAAATGCATCGAGTCCGCCCATTGCATCGTTATATTTCTGGATCACTTCATCCACAGTTTGGGCACTCGCTGAAAGTCCTGCTATGCTGAGCAACGCAAAAAATAATCTCTTCATTTTGTAAAATTTTGGAAGCGAAGGTAGGGTTTTCGGCGACTTACATCGAAATCCGGGTCACAGGTTTGTGTTAATATATCATCCCAGTATATCAAAACTCAGGTCCTGTGCCCCGTTACGCCAGGTCGTTTCCCCGAGGGCCTTGAGGAGGGGCAGGTCCTCATCGTAAACCTTACCGAAAATGTTACAGCTATCCAGTCCTTTACCCTCACCATAATAAATCCCCATACATTTTGATGTTTTAGTCCGGGCTGGTTTTAAGGGGCCGATCACTACTTCGCCCGGTTGAGTAAAAATGGATGAGTTTTCTTGTATAATATCCAGTTCCGGGGCATCATCGGTCCATATCTCCTGTCCCGATACCCTGGCATGAAAAAAGATTTTTGTAAAGGGGAGTGTTTTTACAAAAGCCACGGCCGTTACAGGGGCTGCATCCAGGTAGAACCTGAAACGGATGGTTGTATTGGTATTTGTTTTTATGATAAAGCCGGTCATTGATTTACAGTTTGCCTGGCAGTACACCCCGAGATATTAACTGTCTAATTTAGGTAACTTTTCCGAGGGGGTTCTTTGTCATTCAACCGGAATGGGGTAGCAAGAGGGCAACTGAGTAGCTTGCGTGAGAATAAAAATCCCACCCCGCAGTTGCAAGATGGGATTTTAAATAAGCAATTGGTTTTTTCTTTACTATCAGCCTTTTAATAATTCATTATTTCCGAACTCCCGACTACGGGAATATCCCCAATTCAGCATAGCTCGTGGCTATTTTGTTGATGGCAACCACGTAAGCCGCTGTGCGCATATCGGGTATCTTGGGATTTTCTTTCCAGGTATTCATGATCTCATGAGTGGCAGTGATCATGGTTTCCTCCAGACCGCTATAGACCAGGTCTACTTCATCGGGTCCATGCATAATGAAATCTCTTTCATCCATCCTCACTTTTTTGCCGCTCAGTTCTTCCATTTGTCCCAGTATATGGGCATTCATATTCTCGGTAAAACGTTTTTCCAAACGCCCATAACGAACATGGCTTAGGTTCTTCAGCCACTCAAAATAAGAAACTGTGACTCCCCCTGCATTCAGGTACATATCCGGTACAACCAGCACGCCTTTCTGGATAAACACTTCATCGGCTTCAGGAGTCAGCGGTCCATTAGCCGCTTCACCAATCATCTTTGCCTTTACTCTCGGGGCGTTTTCTCCGTTGACGACATTTTCCAGCGCTGCCGGAATAAGTATATCGCATTCCATTTCGAGGGCATCGGTATTCTTTTCAAAATTTTTGGCGCCATGGAAGTTCAGGATGGAGCCGGTCTTTTTCCGGTGCTCGAACACTTCATCCACATCAAGCCCCTTCTCATTCCAAATAGCTCCTTCATATTCTGAGAGGGCCACGATCTTTGCTCCTCCATCCTGGAAAAATTTGGCACTATGGTAACCCACATTGCCCAGGCCCTGCACGATCACCCGTTTTCCATCCACACCGGTGATCATCCCAAGTCGTTTCATCACATCAGGCATATTGCACACTTCCCGCAATCCAAAGAAAACGCCCAGCCCCGTGGCTTCCCGGCGGCCGCGGACCCCACCCTGCGTGACGGGTTTTCCGGTGACGCAACCCGCTGCATCGATCTCACCCGGATGCATAGCCGAATAGGTATCCAGGATCCAGGCCATTTCTCTTTCACCAGTTCCATAATCAGGAGCGGGTACATCCGTACCGGGTCCTATGAAATTTTTCCGGATCAGCTCGGCGGTGTAACGGCGGGCTATTTTTTCCAGCTCATAAGGGGAGTATTTCTTGGGATTGATCCTGATCCCGCCTTTGGCACCCCCGAAAGGAACATTCACAATTGCGCATTTGTACGTCATCAATGCAGCGAGGGCCATTACTTCATCCTGGTTCACTTCGGCGGCAAAACGGATACCTCCCTTGCACGGGGTCTTATGATGGGAATGCTGTACCCGGTAAGCTTCGATCACTTCAATATTCCCGTTATCCCTTTTTACGGGGAATCGCATCTGGTATACTGCATTGCATTCCTTGATTTGTTCCAGCACACCCTTGTCCCAGCGGGTGAAGAGGGCCGCTTTGTCAAAACTTTTTTCAACGGCCCCAAAAAAACTGTATTGTTTGTCTGACATGAATTCTTTTTTTATTTAGCAATCGTTGTGACAATACGAAATAAGCAATTTGAAAGATATTTTCACGGGGTCATGACCTGTTTTCTTTTTCCAGCCTGTTGATCTTCCTGTCCAGCCTGATCATATAGATTAGAATCCCTGCTAATATCGTAAGCATCACCGCTATTACTACATAGCTGCGCTGGTTGCTGCGCATGAATTTACCTACAGGAGATTCATTATTTCCACCCTGTGCCCGGATAACCGATGAAAAGATAATCAATAGGATCGTGGTGAACAGGTATTTCAATTTTATCATTGGGCTAACTTTCTTTCTTTTAAAAGGGCGATGCGTATTTTCAATGTGCTGATCCAGACTCCCAGTAATGACCACCCGATAAACGCCGGTAACTCCACCATCCGCATGGTAGCACTCACGTCTTTGAAGTTCAGGGCGGGATTACCTTCCTGGCCCGGGTGAAGACTGGGTAAAAGCCTCGGCACGATCCAGATCGCCGGGAATAACATGGCAAAAGCAAATATGTTATAGACCGATGAGATCCTGGCTCTTTTATCCATATCACTGATGGAATCACGAAGAACCAGGTAAGCCAGGTAGATCAGCAATGCAATGGCCGCGCCGATCAGCTTGGGTTCCCTTGCTACGGCGCTGAAGGATTCAAATAAAGGGTTGTTGGGATCGGCCCAGGTATAACTCATCCAGATCGCCCCGGTGCTGTAGCCGAGTACACCGAATACAATTCCTGTTACTGCATACTGGCGGGCATAGATATCGTATTTCAACTTGAAGGTGCGCAGGTAACGAATTGCATTGACAACTGAAATGGTAAATAAGGCCATCATGCTCATCCACATACTCACATGAAAGAAAAGATTGCGGCTGGTTTGCCCTAACGCGGTAAGGTTGGGAATCCTGATCAATAAACCGGCTGTAAAAGTGTAAACAAGCAAGATGATACATAGTATCTTCCACCAGGACTTATGCATATAGTTTCTCTCAACTGTCAAACGAAGCCATTGAGTCCCACCATTGCGGGATAAAGTGAGGCAAAAATAAGGGGAAATCAGGCAAGGAACAAGGTACAAAGTGCAAGACGCAAGAGACTTCACAGGAGCAATTCATGAATGGGAGAGGTCCCGGAATATTATATTTTGTCCCTTGTATCTTCTGCCTTATCCCTGATCAGTCTTTCCAGAGAAACGGGAAGAGGATCACCGCCAGCAACAGCACCAGCATATCCAACGCTACCAATAACAAAACCGAACTGAAAGGAATGGTCAGCAAGGGAGCAAATGCCGCGTTGGACAACTGCATCAATAATAATAACTGGGGGATAATGATGGGAAAACCCAGCACCGCCATGATCGCTGCATTCTGCTGTGCCTTTGCTGCAATGGCAGCAAGAAAGGTGAATACGAGACTAAGACTCCAACCTCCCAGTAATACCAGCCCTATGAACGGTACTGCCTTGTGAAAGGGGTTGCCAAGAAAAAGCACGAATAAGAGCAGGCTCAGTAAGCTCATCAGCAGCATCAGCAGGGAATTGAACAATAATTTGGCGAGGATGAAATTGACGGGACTGGCCAATGAATAAAAATAAAGCATGCGTCCCCGGCTTTCCTGTAAAAAACTTTTTGCCACCGCGTTGATGCAGATAAATAATTGGATCACCCAGAAAAGACCATTCCATACCACGCCTTCGGGCTCTTTCATGGCATTGAACAAAACATAGATGGTGGCACCTATATATAATAAGATGCCATAAAAGCTGTACTGTTGTCTTACTTCAAGCAACAGATCCTTTTTGAACAGCGTAATGATGTGTTTTGCAGAACGAATGGGGCGGTTTTGTTGCGAAAATACTCATTAATGGTATTTTCTATACGACCTGAATAGTTTAATTTGGACATAAATATGCTCACATGAAAAAGATCGCTCTCCTGGTCACTTTCCTTATTACTCTTGCCGGGCTCCAGTTCTTCGAGGCCTGCCAGTCCGCCAAATCCTCTACCGCCAGCAAGATGATGAAATTCAACCTGGAAAAAGGGAAGGGATATGATTACGAAATGACCATGAATTTGGACCAGGATATAATGAGTCAAAAGGTACAGATGAAAATGATAGATTACCATTCAATGGAAGTAAAATAGGATGACGGTCATGTGAAGACGATCACTACTTCTATCGACAGGTTCAAGTTAAACATGGGGCTGATGGGAGCCAATTTCGAAGTGGACACCGATAAACCCATCCCCGAATCGGGGGATTCTACTGATAAAAAACAGAAAGCACTACAAATGATGAATAAAGTGTTTGGCGCCATCAAGGGAAAACAGTTCTCTATGAAGGTGGATGCAGAGGGGAAAGTGCTTGACGTAACTGGTTTTGAGAACATAGGCCAAAGCATTGCCGATTCCATGGGTCTGCCCGAAGAAGACCGCGCCGAAATAATGAAAGCGCTGGATAAACAGTTCAATAGCGACCAGATCAAGGGGGAGATGCAAAGATTCTGGTATATTTTTCCCAAAAAAGAAGTAAAAGTGGGTGATAGCTGGGCGAAGAACTATGACCTGGGAGGAGCATTACCCGGGAAATACAACTCCACCTATAAGGTTACCGATATAGAAGGAGATATGGTGACCCTGGAAGAAAAAACGAAAATTGAGTCCAAAGATGAAAAGATGAGCCTGAAGGGGGATGTGAGTGGCACCATTGTAGTCGACAGCCGATCGGGTTTAGTGGTCAATGCTGACCAGGATATAAAAATGACAACAGAGGCTGGCGGTATGAGCTTTGAAACGAAGGGCAAAACCAAGATCAAGGGCAAAGCGCGGTAGAGAATGGTTAAGTGGAGGATTTAGCATTCGGGTACCTGATTAATCATAAACAGAGATCTTTTCTAATGCCCAATTAACGAGTCCACCAATTCCTTTACTTTTTGAAGTAGCATTTCCTGCAGCGGGGCTCGTACACATCCTTCGCCACCAGCATCACCCGGTCATCATTGGGTACTTTCCGTTAATAATAATTGGCAATATTT
>CAYSIU010000023.1:0-9055 GCA_964431095.1 uncultured Chitinophaga sp.
AATAATCACTCGTTGCGAAAAATTCAGTGTAGCGTGTGCTATAACTGCTGAGCTGTGTGGCCGGGCGCCAATTGTAACTTTCCCCAATACTATCCCTGACATGAACAAACCGGGAGCTTCCGAGTGGTACCGTGATATCACGGTAACGCAGACCCGGGGCCTGTTTATTGACCTGGACCGTTTTCCGGATCGATTGCGTATCACTTTCACAGCCGAGCGCCGTCATCTTCAATAGCACATCTATCTTTCCGGGGGCAGTATTATAAGTGACCGGCAAAGGATCTTTCATTACCGAGGCAGGACCTCCATTATTAAAATCCCAGCTATAGTTGACCAATGGCGAACCGTTCTCGTTGCTCAGGTTCCTGAACAATACGGGTCGGCCCGTGCAAATAGAATCCCAGGTAAAGTTGGGGATCCCATTGGGAAAAACATATACTGTTTTCTGCGTACTGTCCTTGCAGCCAAAGGAAGTTGTCGATAGTAGTTTGACAGAATAATTTCCTTTGTTTAAAAATGTTTTTGTGGCATCGGTCGTCAGTTGAAAGGTCCCATCACTGAATCTCCACACATAATTCATTGCCGCATTATCGGCAGTAGTAGAAGTATTCGTAAATACAAAAGAAGTGCGGCCCACACAGCCTGAATCATTGTTCATCGTATAAGAAGCCTGCGGCAATGGATGAACAGCCACGGGTACCGTCCGGGTGGAATCCATACAACCACCCTGGGTCAATACTGCCCAATATGTGCCTGATGCCAATGGCCGATAGGAAATAGTTGTTGCCCCGGGAATCGGGCCGCCGGCACTTTCATACCATTGGATGGCAGTAGCAGCATTGCTGACCGTCAAAGTAGGCCCGGGGTCACCCACACAAAAACCGGTGTTCCCGGTAACATTCATTGCAGTATCCACTGCCACCGGTGTTACAATGGCCGTATCATACGAGAAACAACCCGTAAGAATATCAGTTGTTTTAACAATAAACTCGGTAGGGTTAGGAGGGATGACCCATGCAAATGGGTTAGCAATCGTAGGATTACTGACCTGGTTGGATGGGGTCCATAAATAGCTGTGGGCAGGCGACGGAGGCCCTCCTATCCGCACCCGGTTACTGCTACAAACAATTGTATCAGGTCCCGCATTCGATACGGGTTTGGGAGAAACGGTAATAACAGCATAGAGGGTGTCGCGGCAGCCAAAACCTGCATAAGGTTCAACGATGACCGGGAAAATAGAACCGACTGTGGGTGCCGGATGAAGGGTTATAGTTTGTGTAGTATCAATAATAGTTGTGAAGGTATTATCTGTATACCATGTGTAATGTTCGAAGCCAAAAGGAGCTGTCATTGTAACAGAAGTATCTCCCGCGCATAATGTGCTGCCAGAGATGACTCCATTGCAAACACTGCTTACATCCATATAAGCATAACCGAAATGTGCATTGAATGTACAGTCGCTTGTAATGAATTCCAGCATAATGGTTCTCCCGGCATACCCGCTTAAATTGATGCTGATCGGTGTCCAATCCTTGTACCATACGCTCGGATCAGAAAAGGATCGCTGAAAGCCGGGCAGGTTAGCGGTTGCTACAAAATCAAAAGTTACACAGGGAACAGAGGCGCCGGTTGCGACATCAATGATCCTGGCCCTGAACCGGGGCTGTTGTGGCGGCTGATGATTGGGATCCTGTAAGACAACGGCATAATAATAAAGTATGGAAAAAGTACTGGCCGCGGCGGGAATAGTGAAAGTATAAGAAATTCCTTCTGCCTCATGACCTCCCGAATTATTGCCCAGCCGAACACTATAACCGCTTCCATTCGGACAAAGGGTTGAAAACCCTCCATAGGGATCCAATCCTGCATTAAGGGAAGAAATAATGGTGTGCCTGCCGGGTATCACACCTATATTATCCAGGTGGACTACATTGAAACCTGCAGAATCTTCCACCCAGCCATACCTGCATTGCCAGTTGGTAAAATCCCCAAACTCAAAGTCGAGGTTATCGGGACAAAGACCTACCTGTGCCCTGGTTTTGGTAAAACAACAAGTCAGCAACAGGGCAGAAAAAAGGTATTTAGAAACCCTCATAAACATGGTGCTCTCAAATTCCTGTCAAACTTATCTAAAAAAAAGCGATTCTCGTAATTTATCGCTGCGAAATTACATCGTTAATTTACCATCCACGATAGTGGAACCCGTTCTTTCTTTTCCACCTGATAATCACCCGATAGATCGACCCCTCTATCATTGACAAAAACATTGTTTCTTTGCCCGTTATATCATTTTCAGCAAAGTGATTTCCCTATCTAAAAGCCAAACCGACCATGAGTTATATTTCAGCAATCTTCGCCCGGCAAATCCTCGATTCAAGAGGCAATCCCACGATTGAAGCAGATGTACTGACCGATGAGGGGGCTCTCGGGCGGGCGGCCGTGCCGAGTGGCGCCAGCACAGGTATCCATGAAGCCGTAGAATTGAGAGATGCTGATAAGAAGAAATATCTTGGGAAAGGGGTGCTGAAGGCAGTGGAAAATGTGAAACAGGTCATTGCGCCTGCATTGAAAGGTAATGATGTGGCTGACCAGACAGGCATTGATCAGCTGATGATTCAGCTCGATGGAACGGCCAATAAAGGAAAGTTGGGAGCCAATGCCATCCTTGCGGTCAGCATGGCTGCTGCAAAAGCCGCGGCGGAAGAAGCATCACTGCCGCTCTATCGCTACATTGGCGGCACTAATGCCAAATTGTTGCCCGCCCCCATGATGAATATTCTCAACGGCGGGGTGCACGCCGATAACAAAATAGATTTCCAGGAATTCATGGTCATGCCGGTGGGTGCCCCCAATTTTAGTGAGGGGTTACGCTGGGGTGTGGAGATCTTTCATGCTTTGAAAACTGTATTGAAGAAGAAAGGATACAGCACCAATGTGGGCGATGAGGGTGGGTTTGCTCCCAATATTCAAAGCAATGAGGAAGCGATCGAAACCGTGTTGTCCGCTATTGAAGCAGCCGGTTACAAAGCCGGTTCCCAGGTAGCCATTGCCATGGATGCCGCCAACAGCGAACTCTGGGATGGCAAAAAGAAGAAATACATATTTCACAAAAGCAGCGGGAAGGAGATGTCAGGGGAGCAACTCGTTAAGTACTGGGAAAAATGGGTAAAGCAATACCCGATCGTTTCCATCGAGGATGGGATGGCCGAAGATGACTGGGATGGCTGGAAAATGCTGACTAACACCTTGGGCAAAAAATGCCAGTTGGTGGGAGATGATCTCTTTGTAACCAACGTGGCAAGGTTGCAGGAAGGGATCGACAAAGGTATTGCCAATGCATTGCTGGTAAAAGTGAACCAGATCGGAACGGTTACAGAAACGATCAATGCAGTGACGCTCGCACAACAAAACGGTTATAATACGATCATGAGTCATCGCAGTGGTGAAACAGAAGACAGCACGATCGCTGACCTGGCCGTGGCATTGAATTGTGGCCAGATCAAAACCGGATCAGCCAGCCGCACCGACCGGATGGCCAAGTACAACCAGTTGATAAGAATTGAAGAATTGTTGGGTGATTCCGCTATTTATCCGAAAGGAAAGATTAAATTTGGGAAATAGAAACCGGGAATATTGGCCGGAGTTCTGAAAGTAAATTATATCGTTGGATTATAGAACGCATACTTCAGACTCCGATATTATAATTCCGGGTTCAAATATCCAACCATGAAATTGCTGTTATCCCACCTGCCCTCCTGGCTGAAAAACAAGTATTTTATTGCCTTTGCAGCTTTTTGCGTTATTCTTCTTTTCCTGGATAAAAACGACATTTTTACCCAACTTGACCGTGTCAGGGAATTAAAGGACCTGCAGCGGAGTAAACAGTATTATACTGTCCGGATCGCTACCGAACATAAAGAATTAGAGGCGCTTAAGAACAACCCCGCCACGCTTGAAAAATATGCCCGGGAGAAATATTTTATGAAGCGGGATAACGAGGAACTCTTCCTCATATCGGAAAAACCCGATTTGCCAAAGAATTAGATATTCCTGCACAATAAGCCCCCCCGGCTCCCGTTTAAATAGCGGACGTTTATAATATCTAGCACCCGTTAGAAACCTTTATTTTTCTGGACAAATTAACCGGTTTGCCAATGACCAACTTTACCCCAGAGGATCTTTTGTTGTATTTATACAAAGAAACCTCCGTCGAACAGACTACTGCCATTGAAGCTGCTCTTGAAAAGGATTGGACACTTCGTGAAAAACTGAATGTCCTGAAAGCTTCCATGGAACGACTGGACAAGATCACAGAATCACCCCGCACCGAAGTCGTATTGAATGTGCTGAACCATGCCCGGGAACACTCTGCTGAAGAAGTACAGTAGTGCTGGTCGGCCCAAAACATTAAAGCATCTGTCAATCGCAGATGCTTTTTTATTACTATCTGTCATAAATTGCTTCTTCCCGGCCCTCCTTTAGAGGCTGGGGGCGTTTTATGACCCGCAAAGAGCGTTATCGGTTTGTCATTGATTATTTCGAAAAACATATGCCTGTGCCGGAGACCGAGCTGGAGTACGAAGATCCATATCAACTACTGGTAGCTGTTATACTTTCCGCTCAATGTACCGATAAGCGGGTGAACATGACTACCCCGGCCATTTTTGAAAAATACCCTGACGTGAGTGCCCTTGGCAAGGCCAGCTTTGACGAGTTATTTCCTCTCGTCAAAAGCATTTCTTACCCCAACAATAAAACCAGGCACCTGATCGGGATGGCGCGAAAAGTGATGGAGGAGTTCAGTGGTAATATCCCCATGACCGTTGAAAAATTACTGCTATTACCCGGCGTGGGAAGAAAAACGGCCAATGTGATCACTTCGGTGGTGGACAAGCAACCCAATATGGCAGTGGATACCCATGTGTTCCGGGTCAGTAAGCGGCTCGCATTGGTATCACAAACAGCCACCACTCCCCTGGCAGTCGAAAAAGAACTGGTAAGAAATATTCCCAGGGAGCTTATTCACAAAGCCCATCACTGGTTGATCCTTCACGGCCGCTACACCTGCCTGGCCAGGAACCCCCAATGCAGCGAATGCGGTCTCAGACCGATCTGTAAATATTTTAACGATGTAATAATTAAGCGTTCCTGACTATAAAATCTGGGAATTAATTCCTATTTTTCATATCCGTTTCTTCTTCCAGCTCCTCTGATAAGCCCTCCTGATCTTTTGTGATATAAAAACTGTCCCGGGATGAAAAAATTCATTCTGTCAATGGCGCTGCTGACCATGATGTCACATTCAATCCTTAAAGCGCAGTACTATTATTATAATGACAAGTACTTTGACAATCCTCTTGTTTTCGAGATCGGCGTTTCCGGTGGGCTGATGAATGCAATGACCGATCTGGGCGGTAAAAAGGGGCCCGGCAAACCCTTCATTAAAGATCTTCGGTGGCAGACTGTTCGGCCTGCCTATGGGGCCTATGTAGCGGCGATGTACCAAAACGCGATCGGTGGAAGAATACAGGGTACTTTCGGTACAATAGTCGGATATGACAGCATCTTAAAAGGTGTCGGCGCTACTACCAATGGCCGGTACGACAGGAACCTGAGTTTCCGGACCAAGATCGCCGAAGTTCAACTCGCCATCGAGGTACATCCCTTGTTTTTTAAAAACTATGATGAAGGGACGCCTCCCCCGATCTCACCTTATGGCGTGATCGGGGCTGGGTATTATTCTTTCGACCCGGAAGCAAAACTAAACGACCAGTGGTATGCTTTACGCCCACTCCGAACAGAGGGAGAAGGATTTGCCGAGTATCCTGATCACAAGCCCTACAGCAGGAACCAGTTCAATTTGATCGGCGGGTTAGGGCTTAAATACGAGCTCACTTCCGTATTTAATCTTCGCCTGGAATGTCTTTACCGAAAATTATTTACTGACTACCTCGACGATGTAAGTACCACTTATATCGATCCCAATCTTTTTGACAACTATCTGCCTCCAAACCTGGCTGCCATCGCAAAACAGTTATACAATCGGAAAGGGGAACTGAACCCCAGCGAGGTTACCAATGTGGGTGACCCAAGGGGCAATTCCAAAAAAAATGATTCTTATTTTACCATCGAGCTGAAAATCGGAATGACGTTGGGCCGGAGATTGAGATAAACCGGCATTTACCCCCGGTTATCCAGCTAATGGCTTGATTCTAACAATTTTCTTCGTTACTGCCCCGTGGCCAGGGACAAGGTTTTTACCTTCCCTGTATTATTCCAAACGAACCTTATTTATTAATTTTACTAAATTCTTTGTTCGTGCCCGGGAAAATCAAACCTGACAGACTATGAAAGAAAAGAGCCCATCTGCCAGCGAATCGCTTTTCAACAGTTATCTTTCCTTCGAGCCACTGGTAACGGCGCTGAAGAAAAATATTGCGGAAGGCAATCCCGGTATGCAGAAATTGTACGGCCAGGTGGTGGCGGAGATCGAATCGCATCCCGAGCTGCTGGCGCCTATTACAGATCTGTCCATATTACAGCCCTATACGCAATTGATCGAGGAATTGGTGTCGGCTGTCTTTCCGCCAACAACCACCAATTTCATGTATGGTGTGTCACTCCCTTTTAAATTCATCGCTGTTTATGCCTCCCCGCTGTTTAAAACACACCTGCTGAAACCCGGAACAAATGAAATCACGGTACCTGAGAACCAGATAGGCCTGAGCCTGAGCCAGGAAAAATTAAATCTTGCCTATGGACTGGTCCTTAAAAAATTCCTCGGTTTCAACAGTCCTGATAGTTCCCGTTCCATCTACGCATATCCTGACGAAGGAACCGGGTTGACCCGTTTTATGGAACTAAGGCTGGATGCCCGCTTTATCGATGTAAAGCCTCTATCCGGTATGCCCAAAATGCCGGAGAGTATGCTGGATCAAAAGACGAACCGGATCATGAAAATGGAGGATTTGATGCATATGATCCCGTTGGACCAGTTTATTTTCGAAGGATTGGTGGTGATGCGGATCAACGATGTAACCGAACAGGCTGTCATCTCTGAAATAAAAAACAAACTGCTTGACTTCAACGCTTTCTCCGATGCCGCTGTTTATACCGAATTGGAAAAATATGTCCAGAGCCTGATCTGCATCAAAGACCTCAGTATCGGCATCACACCTTTTTTTAAGATCAACGGGCACTATGTGTATTCCGACCTGCACAATACCAACAGCATCCTGTTCCGCCATTTTCATTCATTGTCCGACAAGGATGAGATCAGCGATTATTGCAAACTCCTGTTCCGGGACAGTAATCAACCTTTATTATTTGAAACGCTGAATGATCAGAACATGAGTGAGGTACAGTGCCTTCAATATTATTACCGCGAAGGCAGCCGGAGCCTGATCATTTGCCCGCTCAAGCAACGCCATGACCTGATCGGGATGCTGGAGATCATTTCGACCGTACCGGGTCAACTGCGACCGGCCCATATCAGTAAAGTAGAAGGAGCAATCCCTTTATTCACACTGGGGCTGGAAAAGAGCCTGGAACAACTGAATAACGAAGTGGACCGGGTGATCAAGAAAAAGTTCACCGCGGTGCAACCGGCGGTGGAATGGAAATTCACCGAGGTGGCGTTGAATTACATCGTGAACCAGCATGAAAAAGAAGAGGCTAAAATTGAACGGATCACTTTTCCGGATGTATCGCCCCTGTATGCAGCTATCGATATCCGCAATTCTTCCACGGAACGGTCGCATGCCATACAACTGGACATAATAGAACAGCTGGAGCTGGCGCAGATGGTGGTCAAAAAAGCCCAGTCCCAGATGAGTTTCCCATTATTACAGGAGATCGAATTCAAGATCGATAAGTTCATCGCCAGCGCTTCGGATAACCTGCAGTCGGAGGAGGAGCTCAGCATTCATGATTTCATGAAAGGACAGGTGATCTCCGTTTTCAATCACCTGCACAACACAGAACCTTCGCTTAAAAACGAGATCGAGCATTATTTCGCAGCGCTGGATCCGCAGATCGGCATGTTGTATCGCCACCGGAAAGAATACGAGGCCAGTGTGACCCGGATCAATGAAATACTTTCGCACTTTCTCGACAAAGAGCAGTCAGCAGCACAAAAGGTGTACCCACACTATTTTGAACGGTATGTGACCGACGGTCTTGAATTCAATATCTATATCGGTCAAACTGTTTCACCGCGTAAAAAATTCGATGATATCTACCTGCGCAACCTGAAGATGTGGCAATTGACCGTGCTGGCTAAGGCTGCCAGGGTAACACATAAGTTAGAAAATGAATTAAGTCACCCGTTACGCACTACGCAGCTGATCCTTTCTCACAGTCAGCCTTTGTCCATCACTTTCCGGACGGAAGAAAGGAAGTTCGATGTGGACGGAGCTTACAATATCCGCTACGAGATCGTAAAAAAACGGATTGACAAGGTCCGTATCAAAGACACGAATGAACGGCTTACTCAGCCTGGTAAGATCGCTATCGTTTATTCTCAGGCCAAAGACGCCACTGAATACACGGAGTATATCGAATTCCTGCAAAACCAGAACATACTGAAACCCGGTATTGAAAAATATGATCTTGAAGAATTGCAGGGTGTGTCGGGTTTAAAAGCATTACGGGTAGATGTAAATTTTGACGATATGTCGAAACCACCTCCTACGGTGGAATTATCAGGAACCACCACGCAGCAATTGCTGGGGAAATGACAGCCTGCTGCAAACGAAAAAGCCGGTTCGCAAAAACCGGCTTTTTTTATTCATCATTTTCTGACCCAATTCCTTTGAGAGGATCCATTGGGAAGGATCAAAACCTCCAGCCCATCGTTACAAAAGGTATCTTGTCTTCACTGGAGAATCCATAATTAAAGGTCAGCAGGAGACGGCGCAGCGGCGAAAACCAGAAACCGATACCATAGCCGACGGGGAATTTACTCTGGTTATCATTTTCCACCCACACCCTGCCGGCATCCACAAAACCGACCAGGCCCAGGGCCCCCGGAAACAGGTAGGTCTTGAAATTAGCG
>CAYSIU010000023.1:9065-13319 GCA_964431095.1 uncultured Chitinophaga sp.
ACGTAGAGACGGTGAAAAGACCATAGCACGGAAATCGATCCCATATCGGAGGGGAAATTAGCTTGTGTTATCCTCTGCCACGACTACACTGCGGACATCGATAAAGCCGACCGGGCCCAGGGGACCCGGCAACAGGTAGGTCTTGAAATGAGCGAGCCTCCAGCGAAGCTCTGCCTGGTTGTAAAATTTTGATTTCCCGGCAAACCTGTCCTTGCGATAACCCCGCAGATCTTCGTTATTACCCAGGTACTGTGCCTGGTAAAATTCAAAGCTGCCAAGCGTGGTGCCAGCGCCGATGCGATCGGCAAACGTGAGGCGATCATGTACGATCTTAAGATAAAAACTGAAATCGGTATTCAATTGCGTCGGGTTGAATTTGGTATCACCCAGTCCTTTGAGTGCGCGAACCGTATTTTCCCATACGATACCTTTTTCGGGCAATACTTTGTTGTTCCGGGTGTCGATCAGCAAAGAAAAGAAGCCACCCAGGTATTTTTGTTTTTTAAAAAGTGTCGTAGGATCCAGGCCGTTTTGTCCGGGTCCGGTGCCGGTTTTGGAAATAAAGCGTTGGTTGTTCAGCTTATCGTTGCCATCCATTTCGTAATACTGGAAACTGGGTCCCAGCATCAGGTGGACTTTGTTGGAGAAACGATGCCGGATCAGCAGGGAAGCATTTGCGAGGTCGTAGCGGGCCCTGTAATATTTGAATTTCCCGGGTTGGGTCTTATCATACACGCTGTTGACGCCATACCCGAAAAAATTGGTGGTGTTATTGGGTGACCTTACATCGATATCTGTCATCAGGTCTGTTCGTTTGCCGAACACACTCATGAATTCATTCCGGTAACGGAAATGCCATGCATGGGTAGAAAGAGCATGGTTGACTGTGATCTCGTGCAGCGCTTTGTAGGGTATTTTGCGGAATCCTTCCCGGGTTATTTTTAATCCCAGCCCCAGCGACACTCCATCATCGGGGTTATAACCCACAGAAATCAGGGGTGCAACCCGGTTATATTTAAATCCCAACCTGTTAAATTCATTAACTGAACTGTCTTTTGACATTTTGTTCCTGAAAGAACCGACAATCTTATTATTCGCACCCCGGTTGTCATACACAATGCCGGCTCCTTTGTTTTTACCGGTATTTTCAAACACATCTTCTCCATCGCCGCCGATCATCCGCAACTTAATTTTATCATTGCTCCCATGCACGACGAATTTGTCGTCGCCTCCCATACCATATAAGCGCACTTCTTTGGTATAATGGGGATCGAATTTTCGGTCATACATTTTTTCATCGGTGTTCCCCTTCTTACTGATCTTAAACACCTGCACCCACATGGAACCGTCGGCATTACGGGTTACATCGAATAGTTCTTTTTTATCGCTTCCCGTGATATTTACTTCGGCTGAAAGGAAATGGCAATATTCCATAGCTTCCTGGACAAAATAGTTACGACGCTCCTTGAGTACCTGTCCGATCCAGGGACCAGAAATATTCCGGATGGCATAAGGTTGCATGGCGATAGCCCGGTCGATCACTTCATCCGTCAATTTAGCAACGACTCTTTCAGCCTCTTCTTTCCAGTCATTTTCAGTGGTGCCCACCAAAAAGAAATGATCGAAGTTGGCAGCAGCCAGGTTAAAAAATTTAATACTGCGGGCATGAGGTTTGAATCCTTCGAGCTGCGGTACCATGGACTTGGCTTTAACAAGGCCCGGCAATAAACCCCGGTTGATATAAAAGGCCTGGTCGCGATCCTTGGGGATCGGGAAAAATGTCTTTCCTCCATTGTCGTTGTCCCTTGCCCCCCAAGACCATTGTAATTCATGTCGGTCAAAGTCCATCACAAACATATCGAGCAGTCTTGCGCGGAGAACAGCCCGGTAATCCACATTATTGTCATTGTCTTTTTCCAGCTTATCCGCCACCTCTTCAGTATCATATCCTTTCTCAACACTATCGGGTAACCGTGATTCCAGGGTGGCCAGCATATTGCCGAAGTCTTTCCGGAAAGCTCCCAGGCGCGGGTCATCGGGGATGAAGATCAGTTTTACTTTTCCATAAGGAACGCCCACGGCATCAGCGAGAGGTTGCATGGAGAGGGAAGCATAGGGATAAGAAGCCGACACTCCATCGGATACCAGGTCTGCCGCGGCCTCGCTTTCCAGGTCGCCTGGCAACGTTTTAGCCGTGATGAATTTCTGTATGGAGCGAAACACGTATTGCCTGCCATCGCCGCCATCGAGGTGCAGTGATTTGGTTTGTTTGCCTCCGCCTCGTTTAACCGGGGTTAACCCTCCCTTTTCAGTAGCCATATTGACCACCGGTACGGTAACGGGGGTATTCCATTCTTTCCGGTAGTTGGAGCCCATCCAGAACGTAGCGGAGTTCTTCATCGTAAATGTGGATCCCTTGATTGTAGCCGAATCGCCGTGTATCTGCGCCTGAAGAATGGAAAAAGGCAAAAAAAGCAGGAGGAAAAAGAGTTTACTTTCCGGTCTCATGTATTGCAGGTTTTGAAGTATTATAAATCGCCGTTAGTTGTAATTGCAAAAGATACGATTTTTTAAAAAAAAAGCAAATAATACGAAAGTTGTTTGCGAACAGAAATCAATGCTACGGGCTATATTTACCTTACTGAATGGGCTGCGAACCTTCAAAAACAGGATTTTTACAGGATCTCCGTCAATGGGCAGAAACTTTTCTGTAAATTGAAAACTTTTATATGGGAGCGTATCGTTATATCTCCTAATATGAATTATGAATCCGGTACGATTTCGTTGTTACAGTGGCTAAAAGCAGGTAAAGAAAGAAATCGCAACTAAACAAATAAGTTATAAACTTGCTGTAACGAAAGTTGGCAATGAAAAGAATCAGTGTACTGTTTGGTTTATTGATGTTGCTTGAACCGCCCCTGGAGGCCCAGAAGGACACCATCAGCCAGCGAATTGTGCTGATCGGGGATGCCGGGCAATTGACCAACGGAAGACACCCGGTAGTGGATGCGGTGCGGAGCCTCATCCCTCTTGATGCAAAGACTACGGTGCTCTTCCTGGGAGATAATCTTTATAAAAACGGGCTACCGGATATAGAATATAAAAAATACCAGGAATCAAGAGCGATATTGGATTCTCAACTTTCCGTGGCTGATAACACACCGGCAAAAGTGTATATGATACCGGGTAACCATGACTGGGAAAACGGGAGCCGGAATGGGTATAATGCCATTGTACGTGAGCAGATTTATGTTTCTCTTATCATTCATAACAAGAAGTCAAATGTATTTTATGAACCCGAAGATGGCTGCCCGGGTCCTTATGAAGTAAGCCTTGGTGATGATGTCACCCTGATCCTTTTTGACAGCCAATGGTGGCTGCATCCTTATGAAAAGCCGGAAATTGAATCGGATTGCGCCTGTAAAACAAAAGATGAGCTCGTCAACCAGATCCGGGATATCGCTGCGAAAAATTCAAAAAAATTAGTGCTCCTCGCCTGCCACCATGCCTTTAAAAGCAATGGCATGCATGGGGGGTTTTTTACGCTTAAACAACATATTTTCCCTCTTACCGATCTCAAGAAAAGTCTCTATATCCCCTTACCCGGTCTCGGTTCCATCTACCCGATATCAAGAAGTGTTTTTGGCACACCCCAGGATCTGAAACATCCCAATTATGCCAATATGATCGATGAGATATCGGCAGCAATCAAACAGGCCGCGCCGAATGTGATATTTGTCGCCGGTCATGATCATAACCTCCAGCTAATAAAAGATAAAGGATACAATTATATTGTGAGCGGCGGGGGGAGCAAACAAAACCGCACTTCCAAAAGCAAAAACAGCCTTTTTAATTCCACTTCCGAAGGGTTTGCCGTTATGGAGGTTTCTACCAATAAAAATGTCACCGTTACCTTTTACACCGTTACCGACTCCGTAAAGAAATCCGATCCTTTCTCGCTCCTCAACTTTTCAAAACTTCCCGTTCCGCTGATCGACAGTACTTCTCATGTTGTGGTGGAAGATCCATTCCTGAAATACAAGGACAGTACCAGCTTACCCATTAATAAGGAGTTTTCAGACATTAAAGGTTTGCGCCGGTATTTTATGGGCGAGAACTACCGGCCTGAATGGTCCACGCCCGTCAACATGAAAGTTTTCAATATCAGCAAGGAAAAAGGCGGGTTCAAGATTATTAGCCTGGGCGGCGGCAAGGAAACCCAATCCCTTCACCTGAAGGACAATAAAACAGGAA
>CAYSIU010000024.1:0-2001 GCA_964431095.1 uncultured Chitinophaga sp.
GAAGCAATCGCCAATGAACTCAGGGGTACCGGGGTTACGGTAACGGCTCTTTGCCCCGGGGCTACCGCAAGCGGTTTCCAGGCTGCAGCAGCCATGGAAGAGAGCAGGCTTGTAAAAGGAAAGAGATTGCCTGAGCCGGCTGCCGTTGCAAAATATGGATATAAGGCAATGATGAAAGGGAAAACAGTTGCGATACATGGGTTCGGGAACTACTGGTTGGCGCAGGCACCGCGGTTTGCGCCCAGGGCTGTTACCGTGAAGATAGTAAGATGGATGCAGGACAGGGTAAAATAGCTATCGGAAAAACGGAGATTGAAAATGAAACGGGTTCATTCATCCACCGGGCATTTCTCATGATAGTTCACCAATTGAATCGGCGTTTTTTCAAACACATAATCTCTATAAGTCCCGGCTATTTCATCGAGCACTTCAAGAATCTCTTCTTCTGTCCGGAGTGTGACAAGCCGGTTGCGGAATTCTTTGATGTTGTGCAATCCCTTTAAATAATTGGCATAATGACGCCGCATTTCATTGATGCCTACCACGGGTCCTTTCCATTCCACGGACTTGTGTAAGTGTTTTTGGCATACGGCAATCCGGTCTTCAATCCCGGGAGCCGGTAAATGTTCTCCCGTTTGGATAAAATGTTTTATCTCATCGAATATCCATGGATAACCGATAGCGGCACGCCCGATCATAATGCCATCCACGCCATAACGGTTTTTGTAATCCAATGCTTTTTCAGGGGAGTCAATATCGCCATTCCCGAAAATGGGGATATTGATGCGGGGATTCTCTTTTACTTTGGCAATCAGGGTCCAGTCAGCTTCTCCCTTGTACATCTGGGTCCGCGTGCGGCCATGTATGGCCAGTGCTTTGATGCCTACGTCCTGCAATCGTTCGGCCACTTCCTCTATATTTTTTGTTTTATCATCCCAGCCCAGCCTTGTTTTTACGGTAACAGGCAAAGAGGTGGATCTCACCACGGCAGAGGTCAAACGCACCATCAGGCTGATATCTTTCAATACGCCGGCACCGGCGCCTTTCATCGCCACTTTTTTTACGGGACAGCCAAAATTGATATCAAGCAGGTCAGGATTGGTAGCTTCCACGATCTGGGCCGCTAAAGCAAGGCTCTCTTCATCGCCACCGAATATTTGTATGCCAATGGGTCTTTCATAGTCGAAGATGTCAAGTTTCTTCCGGCTTTTGATCGCATCTCTTATCAACCCTTCGGAAGATATAAACTCCGTGAACATCAGGTCGGCTCCATGGTCTTTGCAGACGGCACGGAAAGGAGGATCGCTGACATCTTCCATAGGTGCAAGAAGCAAGGGAAAACCAGGAAGTGCTATGTTGCCTATCTTTATCATTTTACGATTTACTTCGGGCTGGTACAAACGGCAAATTTACAATCTAAAACCAGAGTTTCCGGATGAAAGGATTATTAAAAACAAAACCGGCATTGAGCCAGTTCCTGTTTCTTGTGGGCGTGACGTTGGTTAGTTTCTTCCTGTTGGGTCTGATAGGCACACTGGTGCTATCTTCCATTTCTGGTGTTGGCATCAAAGACATGGGCGATATGTCGAAATTGGATTTTTCCAAACCCGGTTCCATTACTTTTATCAGGGGGAGCCAGGTGCTGCAATTCATCAGTCTGTTCCTGGTCCCCACTTTTTTTTGCGCCAGGCTTTTCAGCACCGACAGTAAAAAATACCTGGGTTTGAAGCGACCATCCAACCAGGGATATTTTATGATGGGCATTGCTGTTATGTTGCTCGCCATTCCTTTTACCAACCTGCTGGGAGAGTGGAATAAAAACGTTCAGTTCCCCCGAGGGATCGAGCACTGGATGAAAAAGACCGATGACGAAGCCACCAAAGTTTTCACGGGATTATTGACAAGACATTCCATCAAAGCTCTCATCATTAATGTGATTTGCATTACCGGGGTGCCTGCGTTGGGAAAGGAACTCCTTTTCCGCGGCACCCTGCAACGGCC
>CAYSIU010000024.1:2011-13036 GCA_964431095.1 uncultured Chitinophaga sp.
ACGGCTGCTGATCAAATTGTTTAAAAACCCCTGGGCAGGAATTATTGTAACAGCGATCTTATTTTCAGCCATGCATTTGCAGTTCTATGGATTTCTGCCAAGGTTTTTATTGGGGATCCTGCTGGGGCTGATCTACTGGTACAGCGGGAGCCTCTGGACCGCTATACTCGCCCATTTTGTATATGATGGGTTTCTGATCGTACTGGCTTATTTTAATCCCGGACTGATGAATGAAGAGTCTTCCGTTAAACTTTCCAATATTGCTGTAACAACCACCATCTGTACTGCCATCATGGTATTGGTAATCGTCTTGATGAAAAGGAAGTCGGTCACTACTTATGAAGGCGTGTATGCAGACGATTCCATTCCCGTAAAAGATCATCCGTTTTGATCCCCCGGCACATGGCATTCAACCGGCAAATATTCAAGACAAGAACATTAACCGCTGTGGTCTTTGTGGTCGTCATGCTGGCAGGACTACTGTGGAATCGCTGGAGCTTTTTCATTTTGTTTTCCGTCATTCATTTTGGTTGCTGGGTTGAATTCCAGAAAATGACAGGACGGATCAACCAGGGGTATAAAAAGATAAACCTGCTTCATCAATACGGCATAATGCTGGCAGGCTGGTGCCTCCTGCTTTATTTTGCCGGTGATGCTTATGTCGTTTTTGGAGTGCGTTTGCATGTCATTGGTGAGTGGGCGGGTCCGGTCTTTCTTTTTGCTGTGTTGGTTGAATCATTGCTTTCCGGCAATGCCGGTTTAAAGAACCTGGGACTCTCGACGCTGGGGCTGATCTATATTTCCTTAAGCCTCGGGTTGATCGTCAATCTATTCGATTTCCCGTTGACCAGAACGAGTCAGGCAAAAGCCGATATTGTTCAAATAATTCCTCCAATCATCATTTTCACTTTGTGGATCAATGATACCATGGCGTATATCATCGGTTCGCTGATGGGGAAAACCACGCTCTCTTCCATTTCCCCGAAAAAAACATGGGAGGGAACCATTGGAGGGTTCGTGCTTGCGGTAGCTGTAATCGGACTGATACTTACTTCAAATGTGTTTTCTCTCGCTGCACCTGCCTATCATTGGTTCCTGATTCCTGCAATTGTGTCGATTGCCGGTACATTCGGAGACTTACTTGAGTCAAAACTGAAACGATCGGCAGGAGTGAAGGACAGCGGCTCAATCATGCCCGGGCATGGGGGTTTTTTAGACCGGTTTGATTCTCTTTTACTGGCTATCCCGTTTGCCTGGTTATATGTTCAATTCTTTCTAAAATGATTTTCCGGTTCACTATTCATCATTGACGATTCATCTCGAATCAAACTGTCGTTCGACATGCCAGCCTGAAGAGCCATTCTGCCGGGGGAGAGCATTTCGTTATATTTGTTGTCCAACAACGGCCGATGACCATTCACAAGGAGGGGTATAAAACCATTGCTTTAAGCACTTTTTTGTTTGGCGTGATCAATGTACTCTCGTTTTATTTTATCAGTTACTCATCACCGATTGCCAGTTGGATGATTTTTATTGTTACGGCCGTTCTTTTATTGTTCATTATTTCTTTTTTTCGTATCCCTAAAAGGATACTGACTACCCGGGAAGACGCCATCGTAGCACCTGCCGATGGCAAAATCGTAGCCATTGAAGAGATACAGGCCGATGAATATTTCACCGATCGGCGGATCCAGGTCTCTATTTTTATGAGCCCGCTCAATGTACATGTGAACCGGAACCCGGTGAGCGGAGAGGTCGTTTACAGCCAGTATCATGAGGGGAAATACCGGATGGCATGGCACCCCAAGTCATCCACCGAAAATGAACGGCATTCCGTTGTTTACCGGAAAGAGGGAAAGGAAATCCTGGTGAAACAGATCGCGGGAGCGCTGGCAAAGCGGATCAGCAATTACCTGCAAGCTGGTCAGGAGGCAAAGCAGGGTGCAGAAATGGGATTTATCAGGTTCGGGTCAAGAGTGGATGTGTTGTTGCCAACCGATGTTAGGGTGCAGGTGAAGATTTCGGATCAGGTGCAGGGAGGAATGACGGTATTGGCTACCTGGTAATGAGAAAATATGCTAACGTGCTGATGTACTAATGGGCTGCTGTATGTCATCCGTTCTCTGTCACTAGCAGATTAGCACATTAGCCTATTAGCACATTAAAATATTTCTTCCAGCTCCTTTAAGGCTGTTACCGTATAAGTGGGTTTGATTTCAGGTATGATGTTCAGATGATTTACAAACACCTGGTCAATACCTGCATTGATCGCGCCTTGTATATCCACCTCGATGCTGTCACCGATCATAATGCATTCGACCGGCAGGGAACCGGTTTTCTGAAAGGCATATTCGAAAATTTCCTTGTGGGGTTTCAGGCTGTTACTGGCTTCCGATGTGATTACCTCGGCGAAATATTTATCCAACCCCGAACTTTTGAGTTTGCTGTGCTGGGTTTTTTCAAAACCATTGGTGATCAAATGCAGTTTGTATCCTTTTTCGGCCAGATAATCGAGAATTTCAACGGTGTAAGGAAAAAGTATCTTCCGGGTCGGCAGCAGTTCTAAAAAGAGAACGCCCATTTCCTTCGCCAGTGTTTCGTCCGCAATCTTAAAATCCAGCAGGGTCAGCCACATCCTTTTCCAGCGCAGTTCCTCTACTTTGATAATACCATTGCGGTAATTGTCCCAAAGACGATCGTTATGGGCAAGATAATTTTTGTGGAACATTTCAAAATCATCGACGCCCCTTGCCCCCAGATGTAAGGAGTGATACAGCTCTTCCAGCGTTTGGCGGCTATTGGCTTCAAAATCCCAAAGTGTGTGGTCCAGGTCGAAAAACAGGTGTTTGTACTTCATTTGGGTTGTAGATTTGCAAAGAAACCGGGAAATATTCAAATCCCGGGAGTTAATAAGATAAATATTCAGTTGTAATGACCGTTATCGTTACGGGTGCATCCAGGGGTATTGGCAAGGCCGTAGCAGATATATTTGCCTCGAATGGATATGATCTGTTGCTGACTTCCCGCAGGGATACTGCTTTATATAAAGCAATGGAAGAATTGCTGACAAAATACCCGTCTGTCACTATCAAAGCAAAAGCATTTGACCTGAGTAAGAAAGAACTGGCAAAGGAGTTCGGGAACTGGTGCCTTGGATTTGGCATTCCTGATATCCTGGTCAATAACGCGGGTCTGTTTGAGCCAGGCAATGTTTATAATGAGCCTGAGGGCCTGGTGGAGAGTCAGGTCGCTGTGAATTTCTACGGAGCTTATCATCTTACAAGAACCCTGTTGCCCGGAATGATGGAGCGACGTTCGGGTCATATTTTTAATGTATGTTCCGTGGCTTCTTTGCATGCATATCCGAATGGCGGAGCCTACAGCATCAGTAAATTCGCAATGTATGGTTTCAGCCAGAACCTGCGGGAGGAAATGAAACCCTACGGGATCAAGGTCACCACCATTCACCCCGGGGCGGTTTTGACAGATTCCTGGAGCGGTTTTGACAATTCATCCCAGCGCATCATGGAGTCGGAAGATATCGCTAAAATGATCTATGCTTCTTCACAGCTTTCTGCGCAGGCTTGTGTGGAAGAGATCATTATCCGGCCGCAATTGGGCGACCTCTGAACCATTGGCCGGCGGTTGGGCCATTAAACCTCCTTTTTTTCCTTTAATATATTTTCAACCTGTTCCTGTTCCTGCTGCCTTATTTTAGCCTTCTCATTGATGCGAAGGATCACTACGATATTTATTTTTCTTACCGGCGGCTTTAGCGTCAACGGCCAGCCACTTTTTAAGACAATCATTTCCCCGCAACCCGTTGTGGCCGGTGAATCTTTCCAGGTACAGTATGTATTGGAGGATGTGAACAAGACGTCATTTGTTAAACCTCCTGCGTTTACCGGTTTTCGTTTAATAACAGGACCCAATGTTTACACCGGTACCATCCCGTATTTAAATGGGGTAAAAGCGGTTCAGAACTTTGTGTACACAGTGGAGGCGACCCGTGCCGGAAAATTTCTGATCCCCGGTGCCACAACGATAGTAAATGGAAAATTCTTAAAAAGCAACGATGTAGTCATCGAGGTCATGCCCTCCGGGCAAATGACCGGGTTGTCTGCCAAAAAAACCGGGGACATTAATTCCGATTATTTTTTAAGGCCCGGCGAAGATCCCTATGCCAAGATCCGCCGGAACCTGTTCCTCCGGGTGCTGGTTGACAAAAAGAATTGTTTTGTCGGAGAACCTGTGGTGGCCACCTATAAGCTTTATTCAAGACTTGAATCCAAATCAGATATTGTGAAGAATCCTGGTTTTTACGGGTTTGCAGTCTATGACATGATCAACCTGGCCGACAAGGAAGTTGTCACAGAAAATGTAAATGGAAAATTATTTGATGTTCATACGATCCGGAAAGTGCAATTGTACCCGCTGCAGCCAGGTGTATTTATGATTGATGCGATGGAGGTAAAGAACAGGGTGGAGTTTTCCCGGACTGCCGTCAATAAAAAGACCGAACAGGAGATCGTGGAAGGTGTTTTGGGGAACAACGACGAAGAACACACAGAGGGGAATACCGAAACAGTTGAGACCGAAATGAGCAAAAGAAAAAACCACAAGCTTTTAACGGGGCGGTAGGGAATTTCAGCATTTCTTCCGGCCTGCACAGCGGCCAGCTTGCCAGGAATGAAGAAGGAGTACTTGAAATTACAATCCGGGGCCGCGGCAATTTTATCCAGCTCAGCGCACCGTCAGTGCGATGGCCGGACGGCATAGAGGGTTTCGAACCCGTGATCAATGATTCATTGGATAGAACAAAGGCACCCCTGACCGGGAGCAGAACATTCCGTTTTGCGTTTGTGTCGGCCACCCCGGGCATCTATACGCTCCCCCCGGTGATCCTTACCTTTTTTGATCCCGACAGTGGTCATTATAAAACGACCACCACACCCGCACAACAGTTGCAAATAAATAGCAAAAACAAAAAAACAGCGACTTTGATGATCGAACCAAAAAAAGAAACGGGTATTCATGGACGGACCTTATGGGTTATTGCCGGGACTGTATTATTGGTTCTCGCGGGAGCAATTACCTGGTTCTTTCAAAAGAGAAGGAAAGGGCGGTTGAAACCTCGTAAGCTGGAAAGCAAACAGCAAAGGTCTGTTGATGAAATGTTTGCAGATGCCAGCTTGCTGGTACATGGGGAGGACAAAAGTTTTTATTCTTCCCTGCACGGGGCGATCTGGGAATTCTTTCAACAGCGATTGAATATCTCCGGCAGCGGGATGAATAAGGAAGAACTCTTTATGCATATGAAGAAAAGGGGAATAGATATCCTTACCATAACTGCGATAAGGAATATATTACAGCAATGCGAGGAAGGAATGTTCACCACTGCCAGTCTTTCGGTCAATAAAAGCAGGATGCTGGAGCAAGCCAGGGAATTAGTAAAGCAGGTGGAAAATTTATTCTGAATATTTATAACCGACTCCCCGCACGGAATGAAAATATTTTGGGTTCCGGCTGTCGGCTTCAAAGTATTTACGGAAATTGAGAATGAAGTTATCGATCGTCCGGGTGGTGGGATAAACATTGTAGCCCCAGACCGACTGTAATATCTTTTCCCTGGGCACCACCTCGTTCTTATTTTCGATCAGCAACTTGAGCAGCATGGTTTCCTTTTTGCTCAACTGTATCTTTTCCCCGCTTGTTTTACTGGCCTCCTGTGCCTTGAAATCAATAGTGTTGCCCCCGAAACTATAAGTATCGCCCACGGATGACTTGTCCCGAAGTTTTTTGTTCTTATCGATCAGCTTGTTCACCCTCAGTAAAAGTTCTTCCAGGTTAAAAGGTTTGGCCAGGTAATCGTCCGCTCCTTTTTTCAGTCCTAATACCCGGTCTGCACTGCTGTTCCTGGCGCTAAGGATCAATATCGGCACTTCATTATTACTGATCCGGATTGTTTCGGTCACATTGATCCCGTCGGTTTCGGGAAGCATCACGTCCAGGATGATCAGGTCAAAGTATTCTCCCTGAACGGCATTCAATGCAGCGGCTCCGTCGAAGGCGGAGGTTACATCATACCCTTCCAGTTCAAGGTTCAGGCGCAGGGCCTCGTGAAGATTCTCTTCATCTTCCACCAGCAAAATGGACGATTTTTTCTCCGGGTTCATGGTATCAGGTATGAAAAATAACGGCAAAAATACTGCCTGTGAGCTCATTATTTGTCACTGTAATGTCGGCATTATGATCCCGGGCTATTTTCCGGCAGAGATAAAGACCGAGTCCTGTGCCCTGTGTTTTGCGGGTGCCTTCATTGCCAATGCGGTAAAACCGGGTGAATATCTTTTTCTTTTCATCCCCGGGAATACCCGGGCCCTGGTCTTTTATCTGCAGCTCAATACCCGAAGAGTTTTTTTTCAATGACGCGTTAACAGGAGTTTCCTTAGGGGAATATTTAACGGCATTTTCCAACAGGTTATTGATCAGGATCTGTAATAACAGGGGATCACCTCTGACGGCGGCATCGGCTTCGATATCGCCATAGAATTCTCTTTCTGGAAACCGGTTCCGGAAGTCCTGCAGGCAATCTTTAAGCAGGTCGGAAAGGTCGAGCTCTTCGCTGGATAGTTTATACCCTCCACTTTCCAGTTGCGAAGAAATAAGAATATTATTTGTCAGGAAATTCAGGCGGGCGGTTTCATCCAGCGTGGTGCGGATGAGCTTTTTCTGTTTTTCCGGGTCCAGGTTGTATTTCTGTAATGTTTCCAGGTTAAGCTTCGCTACCGAAAGAGGAGTTTTCAGTTCATGGGTGATCGCCATCATGAAGTTCTGTTGTTGCTGTTGCAGCCGGAATTGCCGCCGCACCGAACGGTAGACAAAACCGGCCCCGACGAGAATCAGCAAAAAGAAAATACTGCCCTCCCCGATATATTTTGACCTGTTCCTGTCGCGGTGGTTATTGATCCTGGATAATTCCTGCTGGTAGAGAAGGGGATGAGCAGTACTGTCCACCCGGGTTCTCAGGTTGATGATCTGGAAATCGCGCATGGAGGTATTCTGTTGATTGAGCGAGATGAACCACCACACGAGTGCAGCTATGATATAAAGCAACACCGTCCAGTAAAGAACAGTCGTACGTCGTAATCGTATCCGTCCAGGCATATTGCGAAAATGGAATTATTATTTTTTTTCCAGGCGCAGCCCCACATTCATCACATTGTTTAGGGGGTCCTCCCGCATGATCTGTTCAATGGTAAATGTGTAGTCCCCGGCCCGGCGCAGGGAAACTCCATTCTCCGCCATTTCTTGGAGTAAAAGGTTGCGATGGTCATAGATATCGTCCATGCCGGTACCCAGCCAACCGTTATCATTGGTGCCTAATGGCTTACTGGCCTGGAAAGTTTTTGCAGCATTTGTGCCCGGTGGTTGAACCGAAATATTCAGCCAGATATTATTGTAATTATATTTATCATTATGCCGAAGGGTGAGAAACAGCTGGTAAGCAGATGTGGTGTCTTTGATGCGGAAGGTAAAGGAGGGCTTGAAGCTGCTTTTCCAGGAATGACCGGGAATCGCTACTGTTTTTTCATAAAGATCAATATTAGAACAAGATACAACGCATAGGGTGTAAGAAAAAAGGCAAAGAATATAAGACACAAAGTTTCTCTTAACAGGACTCATCTTACAAAGATAACATCTTGTACTTTGAGTCTTTTACCTTACAATACATTCAACACCTGTTCTTTTGCTTTTTCCAGTTCATCTTTCATCAATACCACTAATTTCTGGATGGTGGAGTCATAGGCTTTGGAGCCGGTGGTATTGATCTCGCGCCCGATCTCCTGTAATATAAAGGATAGTTTTTTGCCTTTCGATTCTTCATTTTCATTCATTAGGTTCTTAAAATAATCGCAGTGATTTTTCAACCGCACCTGTTCTTCGTTGATATCAATTTTTTCAATGTAATAGATCAGCTCCTGTTCCAGGCGATTGCCGTCATAGTTTTCCCTGCCGACGTTTTCTTCCAGCAGCCGTGTGATATTTTCCCGGATTTTTTGCTGGCGAACCGGTTCCAGTTTCACCACTTCTTCCTGCAGTTTCAGGATATTATTGACCCGGGATACAAGATCCCCCTCCATTGCCTTGCCCTCTTCGAGACGATGAACGTCGAGATCTTTAAGGGCTGACAACAGCACTTTCTGAAATCCAACCCATTCATTATCAGTGAGCGTATCACTGCTGGGGGTAATGACCTCCGGCAATTTTACCAGGGTGCTCAGGATATGAGAGGGGTCCAGCTTCAGGGCGGCCGAAAGGTCGGCAAGCGGCTGATAATAGGCTTTAGCCAGGTCAGTATTAATGGTAACAGGCCGGGTGGTCCCGGTATCCTTCAAGCTGATGCTGCATTCCACCGTACCACGACCCAGTTTCCCGGAAAGCAAACGACGGATATCAAATTCATAAGGTTTTAAAATGGCCGGCAATTTGAGGAGCAGCTCGAATTGTTTTCCATTCAGTGATTTGATATCAATGAGAAAAGTTTTATCCCCGATATTTTCTTCGGCCCTTCCAAAACCGGTCATTGATTTAAGCATGCTCTTTTTTTTAGCAGCGGTAAAGTTATTTTTATTTATTGATTATTGATGGAAAGATTGTTTCCCTGTACAAGGTGAGTGATCGGTATTCATTTAGTGATGGTAATGGTATAACCGTTGTCGGGTAATTGCGGATCATGAACAGATCAGCAACAGATCGAAAAAAAATTCCCCCGGATAACCAGGGGAACATTTATATGGATGGGTTAGTAAGTACCGGGAAATAAATTTCCCGACACAATATTAAAAATAATTTTGTTTAATCAAAAAATATTTCCAAAATATTTTATTAACATTTTACATTCTGCTGTGGATAAAGACAATCAAAGTCAGCTGATTAGTCAGAAAATAACAAAAGAATAGAACGATTCTATCGGAACATTTTTCCATTCTGTAATTTTTTATCTTCTATGAAATACTGTACAGGCAAGTGTTTCAAAGACATGCTCTTTAACCGGTCAACGAACTCCCTGCCGATGCTAGTGTATTATTACAGACAGGAATGTCTATGGTTCCTGTTAAGGAAAGGCTGATCGCATAGGAAAAAAATATTTCTGATCAAGATTATTGGTAAGAAGAAGCGACGTCAAAACCACATTTTATGCCTGGCTTACCCCCAAATTGCAGCTTATTACCTTTGCACAACCTTCACCGTATCGCGGTGCAGCACCAAAAAAATTTTGTATGCGTTTTGATGAACCTGTTCCCGTCACCCGTATTGCACAACTCATCGGCGCTGAGCTGGTTGGCAATAAAAAAGGGTATGTAACCGGCATCAATGAGATCCATAAGGTCGAAAAAGGGGATCTCGTTTTTGTGGATCACCCCAAATACTACGAAGCCTGTCTTCATTCAGCGGCCAGCTTTATAATTATCAATAAGAATACAGATTTCCCGGAAGAGAAAGCCCTGCTCATCGTGGATGAACCTTTTGAGGCATATTTGAAAATAGTAGATCATTATCGCCCCTTTGCCCCTTCGATGAAAATGATCAGCGATTCATCATCCGTAGGAGAAGGAACGGTGATTATGCCCAATGCCTACATCGGCAATTATGTAACGATCGGGAGGAATTGTGTTATTCATCCGAATGTGACCATCCTGGATCATTGCCTGATCGGTGATCACGTAGTGACCCGGGCAGGTACGGTGCGCGGGAGCGACGCCTTTAATTATAATAAAAAAGCGGGGTTTTATGTTAAAAGTGGCCGAAGTATACGGATATAATCCTTTACATTTGCCTGTTATATCTTTGTTTCCGTAGATATGCATGGTCAGTATAAAACCTTCTTACGAACCATATATACAAGAAAACTTGTCTACTGGGTACTTGCATCGCTGCAAATTTGATGATTTCATGAATTTGATACGCTCCTTTCTCTAACCTTCTTTCCGTACCAACAGTGAATCTAGACTCCCTGATCGTACCGAAACAACATCTTCCCTGAAACTGATAATCCTGATAATAATAATGTGAATGAACATAACCTGACTTGATTGTACTTTTAGTATACACCATTTTTTTATTCTGTCAAATTTTGATGGACTTTTTTATAAGGGGGTGAAGAAAGGAAATTGAACACATATCTATCAACTCCGTAGAATGCATCTATACCTTCGTATACAGACATACTTTGGATAAGCCTTTTAGCTCGCAATAACATTCTATGTTTTTTTCATAGAAATATGGAAAGTTATTGATTGATATCACATCTCATGACTATTCTGATCTCTCAGAACGCACAAGCAGTCGTTTTTGTTCGACCGGCAAGAAGTCAAAAGTACCAAGAACCTAGAGATAGGGCAAAGAACTGGGACTTCTTACTAACCATGCTGAGCCATAATAGTATGGCGAGCTGGGTATTCAGCCGTGAAGCTGAATTGAGTGATAAAGTATTGATATGTATCTTTTTCCCACCTTCTCCCTCTCCTATGGTAGAACGTTCTCCTTCGCTCTATAATAGGAGAGAAACAACATAACAGATAAAAAGACAATGGTAATGAACAACTTTTTTCTCTTGATCGTAAAATTATTATACAATATTTTTATATTTTGTCAAAAAAAGAGTGACTTTTTTATAAAAAAAGAAAATGGCTCTTTAAAAAGCAATTCTCCAAATACACGATGAGTAATCAAAACCCTATGCAACTAATGCAAGAACTCTCTCCTTCCAATTTTTAAATCCAAAACATTTTTCCAGGGTTTTGGAACCCCCGCCGGTGGCGAAACTCGCATTGCGTAAGAAGGGGTTTGGGTAACCGATTTACTCCGCGCGGGCGGAGGAACGGTTTTGTGACGGATTGAAACGAACTTTCAGAACCGCAGTCGATCAGCGTCTCGTCGCCGAGACCCGGGCGATTTATGAAGATCGTGCCAATTCCATTTTCGGGCAGAATAGTCATGTACGTCCTGGATGCCTCAACG
>CAYSIU010000025.1:0-12506 GCA_964431095.1 uncultured Chitinophaga sp.
TTTGCGCAGAACCAGTATGAAGTATTATCCGAAAAACCCGGTGAAAAAACATTGAAAGGGATTATTTCCCGGGAGCTACTGATCCGTGATACTTCGTTCAGGTGGTACGCTCAGAACCAAAAGAATTATATCCCTAACCCGCTGGCACTCGACGGGTTGAAAAAACAAGCAGATTCCATTCAATTGCTCACTTTTATGGGTACCTGGTGTGAAGATTCGCAGTTTATTATTCCCAAATTCTTTGCCTTGCTCGATGCGGCCGGGTTTTCGCCCGAAAGGGTTACCCTGATCGGCGTTGACCGCAAAAAGAAAACGCTCAGCCACCTTTGCGAAGCCCTGAACATCAAAAATGTTCCAACCATTATTGTTTTGAAGAACGGCAAAGAAATAGGCCGTGTGGTCGAATATGGCAAATATGGTTTGTTTGACAAGGAACTGGGAGAGATCATCAGTTCGATCGACAAACCTTAATGCTGCCTGCTAAGGCGGATATCCATGTTGGCGCCTGCAATTTCAATATTCAGTTCTTCGATGAGCTTCAGTGCCTGCAGATTGATCTCCTGCCGCAGGCTGTTAAACTCTTTAATGGTCACGGGGGCCGTATAATACTCGGATTGCACAATGATTGCATGACCGGTTATTTCGGACAGGAACATATTCACATCCTCCATTTCTTTCCGGTCCATTATTTTTTTCATTCCCGAGAGAAACGACTCCAGTTGTACCGTACCGGTTTGCAGGCCCAGCTCCAGTTTCAGATCGCCCCGGCGCTGGGTACGAAGTGACAGGTTATCGAGTATGCTGTCCACCATCTGTTTGTTGGGGATCGTTACATACGTCTTCTGGTCGGTCCTGATCCTTGTACTGCGCAGACCTATTTTCTCCACCGAACCGGTCACATTATTCACTTTCACGAGATCGCCGGTAGTAAATGGTTTGTCGAAAAAGATGATAAAGGAAGCGATCAGGTTCTCCAGGCTTTCCCGCAATGCCAGGGCAATGGCTGCTCCTACGATGCTGAGTCCCGTTAGTAACGCACCGATATTAAGACCCAATGCATACCGCAACACCAGCATGATACCGATGATCACCAGGATGATCTTAAAAAAATCTTTGAAGAAACTGATCAATTGGTTATCCGTCTGGTCTTCGGTAAGATGGGCCCGTTTCTCCAGTATCAACGCGATGAAATCAATAATCCGGGTGAGGAGGCTGATAAAGGCGACGATCAGGATAATACTTCCCAGGCTTTGAATGATTTGCTGGATGCTGTACGTGTAGAGCTCGACGTTCAGTACCTGCGGAAACCGGAGTTTATGTAAGGCTACCACAGAGACCAGTATAGACAGGAAAAGACCCAGCGGTTTCACCAACAGGCTGTAGAAAGAGCTTTTATCTAAGTTTTTCCATATTTTATGAATGATCCCAAACAGTAACCCGGCAAAGTAACGCGAGACAAAACGTCGCAATAGCCATACGATCAGTATGACCCCTGCAACAATACAATAGCTTCGAATGGTATTTTCCAACCACACCTGTTCCAGGAAATCATGCATACGCGCCTCAATTTGAATGATAAAAATATCGAATCCCTGGGAAGTGGGGTCCCATCAGCGAACGGAATAGACCAGAATACAGTTCGCTTTACCGCTGCAATCTTTCATCAAAGCATACAACCTGCCTGAACTGAAGTTGAAGGTCTTGCTTTTAAGAATCGCCTCCGGCATTTTCCATTCGTCTACCCGGAACGTACTGATCTCGTACCGGTACAAAGAATCGATGCGGGAGCCAAAGATATACTTGCCCGTTACTTTGAAATTTTGCCAGTTTTGAATCATGATCCCGTTTTTCAATGCCCCGAAATAATCAAACACATAGACCCCCTTTACGGAATCGTAGAGGTAGACATATTTATTTTCGTCAAATATTTTGATCGGTGAAACGGCCTGTCCCAGCAGCAGGCGGAAATCAGGTGTCTCCAGTACCAGCTTCCCGTTCTCATCAATTTTTTTCAGTTTGTTTTCCAGCTCGTCGTAGACCCATATCATATTGTCATAAGACTGCCCGATGGCCTGGGCCTGCAGGATATTCTGTTTCCTGAGGTCCACCACATTCACTACGTTCAAAAAGCGATCCAGCATCACCACGGTGGCAAAATCCTTATAGTATAAAAGTATTTTCAGTGGGTTGGAAACATCGATCAGGGTGGCCTGCCCGAATTGTTTTACGTCATTGTAGACCGCCACCGAGTCGCCATTGGCATTGAATTTTTTTACCTGGTTATGACTGCTCAGCACATAAACATTGTCAAGATTGTCTACCGTAAAATCAATGATATCACCATTCATGACTTTCACCAGCCGGAAACTGGTGTCCGCCTGTGCAAGACTTAACAGGGGCAGCAGTAAAAAAAACAATCCTGTATTTAATGCTTTTTTCATTCAGTTCCGGATAATCTTGTCCTCTTTCCCTTTATACGACTTTAATTCTAACTGGTCCCCGTTAAACAGGGCATAAGTATAATAACGGATCCAGTCGCCCAGGTTGATATACCGGCTCTCGTGGCCGCTATCGGAACTAAGACGATAATCAATAGCCAGGTGTCGATGCCCGAAGACAAAAAAATCTATCTTTTTTTCAGCAAGTATTTCCTTGCAATACAGCATAAGCCATTCCTTATCTTCTCCTAAAAAAATTTCTTCGGATGCCCCTGTCTGCGCCCTGCTCCTTCGGCTCAGGTAGCTGGCCAGTCCCATGCCGGCCACTGGTGGTAAAATGCCAAAGAGCCATTTGCTGACAGGGTTACGGAACAGTTTTTTCAGCCTTTTGTATCCATGATCGCCCGGGCCTAGTCCGTCGCCATGCCCGATAAGGAATTTTTTGCCATTCCGTTCAAATTCCGTTGGGGCAAAATAAACAGGCATATTCAGTTCTTTCTGGAAATAATCCCGCACCCACATATCATGGTTCCCTGCAAAAAAGTGTAACGATATCCCGGCATCCGTCAGCTCACCAAGCTTACCAAGCAACCGGACGTATCCCTTGGGAACTACTCTCCGGTATTCGTACCAGAAATCAAAGAGGTCGCCCACAAGGAAGATCTCCCTGGCATCTTTTTTTATTTCATCAAGGAACTGCACCACGGTTCTTTCTCTTTCCAGGCTACTATCCCGGTCCGGAGCGCCGAGGTGAAAATCAGAAAGGAAATATATTTTTTTAAGGTCAGCCAATCACTAACAGATAGGTTATTTCTTTTCGCTGAGGTATTGCAGCATGTCTCCCGAATCAATCAATGGTCTGCCACTGATATCCCCGTTGTACCAATAGATCCAGGCATGGGTAACCCCGTCATTGATATATACCTCCGTGATCTCCCGCCGGTACAATTGCACTTCGTCAGGTTCTACGGACACTCCTTCATAGTCATCCAGTTGCCCGATGGCCCAGGAAAATTCATTTTCCTGTTTGATGCTGTACAATTCGCCATGGATAAATTGATTCTCATTCGTGGAGATGCCGGCCGGGTAACTACCCATGTCAAATAATTTTCCCCTCACTTTTGCTTCCCCCGTAAAATTGAAAAAACGGCTGATATACTCGTAGGCAGAGCTGCGAAATCCGCTCCGGAGCGAGCCGTACACAAATAACTGGTAAATGCCGGGATGGGTCATGCCCTAAAAATACTAAAGGCCGGGGGATTTCAGGCTTCCACGAGGAATAAATAGACCTCTTTCGGTCCATGCACGCCTACCACCAATGTTTTTTCGATATCGGCCGTGCGGCTGGGCCCTGTTGCAAAAGTGATCAGGGAAGGAAGCTGGCTGCCGTATTTATCCTGTGCCGCCTGCAATGCATCTTTGATATCGTAGACCACCTGGCGGGTGGAAGCAATACAGATATGCACCGGGGCATATACACTGGTGCTGCGACCACTGAGCTGGGCAGTGCTCATCACAATACTCCCTGTTCGGGCTACCAGGTATTCGCAACCAGTGATGGATACATCACAATGATCAAGCCCTGTTTTTACCAACCGGTCGGCCAATTGCGAAGCGACCGGCCCGATGAGTTTGTCTTCCACGCAATATACTTTCTGCCAATCCTGTTTTTTTACCAGACTGGTCAGCTGACATGCCAGCTCCTGCTGGTTAATACAGTAGATGAACTTACCCTGCAGTTTTGTGAATTGCTCTGCAAATTCTACTTCTGGTTCCTGCTTCAGCGGGGGAAATACGGGTTGATTGCCCTCGCTTTGCGGAAAAGGCAAAGGCGTTGAATGACTCAACGCCTCGCGGATCTTTTTTAAAATATTTTCCTTTGAAGGAGAAACGTTCATAGCACATCATTATGCAGAAGGTACCAGGCCAAAGCTGCCGGCCTCACCATCGGCTGATTTCTGATCTTCTTTTTTGGTCTTCTTTGCTACTTTGGGCTCACCGGCCGGCTGTGCTACCGTTGTTTCATCTATGGCCAGTGGTTTTTTTTCTTCAAAAGGCCTTTTTCCGATCAGGGCTTCCACATCACTCTGGAAAAGCACTTCTTTTTCGAGCAGGGCGGTAGCAAGTTTTTCCACTTCGGGTTTCTTTTCGGTAAGTAGTTTTTTGGTTTTGTCATAAGCATCATCGATCAGCTTTCGCACTTCTTCATCAATCAGTTTAGCCGTTTCATCGGAATAAGGCTTGGTAAAGGCATTTTCCTGTTGCGGATCATAGAAGCTGATATTCCCTACCTTATCATTCATGCCATATACCGTCACCATCGCGTAAGCGATCCGGGTTACTTGCTGCAGGTCGTTCTGGGCACCGGTAGAAATTTTACTGAAGAAGATCTCCTCGCTGGCCCTTCCTCCCAGGGTCATACAGATCTGGTCATTCAACTGATCGGTATTATACAGGTATTGTTCCTTGGGAGTGTATTGAGCATAGCCCAATGCCGCTGTTCCCCTTGGAACAATGGTCACTTTCAGCAACGGGTATGCGTGTTCGAGGTACCAGCCGCAGATGGCATGACCAGCCTCATGGTAGGCAATGATCCTTTTTTCTTCGGGTGAGATGATCTTGTTCTTTTTTTCCAGTCCCCCAATCACCCGGTCCACCGCATCCTGGAAATCGGGCATATCAACCGCCTCTTTATTCTTGCGCGCAGCAATCAATGCGGCCTCGTTACATACATTGGCAATATCGGCGCCCGCAAAACCCGGTGTTTGTTCGGCCAGTTTATGGATATCAAGTGTCTTTGATATTTTGATCGGCTTCAGGTGAACCTTAAAAATAGCTTCCCGGCCGGCCAGGTCCGGTTTGTCAATGGTGATTTGCCGGTCGAAGCGACCCGGGCGCAACAAGGCGGAATCCAATACGTCGGGGCGGTTTGTGGCGGCCAATACGATGATCCCTGAATCGGTACCGAAGCCATCCATCTCTACCAGCAACTGGTTCAATGTACTTTCTCTTTCATCATTGCTCATCATTACATTCTTTCCGCGGGCCCTTCCGATCGCATCGATCTCATCAATAAATATGATGCAGGGCGCTTTTTCCCTTGCCTGCTTAAACAAATCTCTCACCCGGCTGGCGCCAACGCCCACGAACATTTCTACAAAATCAGAACCGCTCAGGCTAAAAAAAGGTACCTGTGCCTCGCCCGCAACTGCTTTTGCCAGCAGCGTTTTACCGGTACCGGGAGGACCGATCAATAGGGCTCCTTTGGGAATCTTTCCACCCAGGTTCGTATATTTTTTAGGGCTCTTCAGAAAATCAACGATCTCCATCACTTCAACTTTGGCTTCATCCAGCCCGGCTACATCGGCAAATGTGATACTCACTTTTGTGCCTTTATCAAAAAGGGTGGCTTTGGATTTACCAATATTGAAGATCCCGCCCGGACCACCACCGCCGCCGGCGCCACCTCCCATTTTGCGCATCAGCAATATCCACAGCCCCACGAATAACAAAACGGGCAGCAAAAACTGGAGAACACCACCAAACCAATCCCTTTCGCTTTCAACATATTTTTCCACTTTTTTCACCGTGGGATTTTTTGAATAAAAATCACCAATTTCCTTTTCAAATTCATCAACTCTTACAATTTTTAAATACATTTTGGGGCCATCCTCGCTTATCTTCCCGCTGATGTTTTTCTTGAGCTTGTCATCATATCGTGTGATCCCGTCTTTGGTTAGATAGACCTTAACGGTTTTCCGGTTTTCAACGATCACATATTTGGCAATATCCGAACTGTTGGCTGCCAGCATATTCTCGAAATAAGTCGGAGATATCTTGGCCATATTCGGGGAAAAAGGTCCGAAAAGCTGGAACCCGATCAACACGGCAAAAATGATAGCATAGATCCAGTAAATGCTGAATCGCGGACCTCTCCGCGGAGCCTGGTTGGGGTCCTCGGGTGGCCCGGGGGGCCGGTTGCCAAACCGGGGTGGCCTGTTAGGATTCGTGTTCGGGTCCTGTGACATATATTTTGATGCTCCTGATAATTAATAATTATTGTGACAAAAAGTTGAAGCCCCGGTCACATTTAACAAACATTAGTCATTATGATGCCCCGTTACCGCATCGCTCCACATTTCCTCGAGCTTATAAAATCTCCGGTTCTCTGGCAGCATCACATGCACCACCACATTCACATAATCGATCAATACCCACTGCAGGTTCTTATAACCCTCATGGTGGTACGCATTTTCATTGCATTTTTTCTTCACTTGTTCCTCTATATTCTCCGCGATCGCCTTTACCTGAGGCTGGTTGCCTGCTTCGCAAATGATGAAAAAATCAGCTACGGCCTCATTTATTTTTTTTAGGTCCAGGGAAATAATCTGCTCCCCCTTTTTTTCCTGTATCGCAGCAATAATGGTTTTGATGATTTTTGAGTTCCTCGTTAACCTGATCGCACCAGCCTTGCCGGCAGGCAGGGCTTTTTTCCTGCGTTTGGTCAGTACTGCCAATTGTTCCAAATATGTAGTTGTTTTCGTTTATGGTGTTGTGTCTGGGATTAAAGCGATACGTGGCAAGGGCCGCGATAAGCGATAACCCGAAACGGTAAACTTTGTTTCTTTGTCAAAAATAGCAATTAATTGCCACAAGCTCCGGTTACAAATGTTATGGGTTTGCCATTCCTTGAACTGCAGTCCGTTGACAGCACCAATAACTATGCCCGGCAACAGCTAAGCGCTGGTTTGGCGCAACACGGAACGGCCGTATTTGCCCATGAACAAACAGCCGGTAAGGGGCAAAGGGGTAATACATGGGTTTCTGAAAAAGACGCCAATATCGCTTTGAGTATCGTGATAAAACCTTACCCCTTAGTACTTCACCAGCAATTCCTGTTGAATGCATGTATTGTTACAGCTGCCTGTGAATGGTTCAGGAACTACGCCGAAAATGAAACAAAAATAAAATGGCCTAATGATCTTTACTGGCAGAACAGAAAGGCAGGATTGTAGGCCAGGAGAGACTCCGGATCGCCCTCCAGGACCTCGAGCCCGGAGACCGGGTTCCCGCATCCCGGTTCCAGGTTACGGACCCAACCTGGAAATGGGCAATTGCCGGTGAAGGGCTCAATATCAATCAAACCAATTTCCCCGGATGGCTGCCCAACCCCGTTTCTTTACGGCAAATAACAGGGAAGGTGCATGACCCGGTTGTACTGGCAAAAGAATTATGCAATCACATCGACCAAAAATTTCAGGAATTGATCAGGGGCGGGTTTGAGAGGATCTTGTCGTTATACAATGAGGCCCTGTACAAACGAAATGAAAAGGTAAGGCTGAAAAAGAAGAACCGGGTGTTTGAAGCAACCATCAAAGGAGTTAAGCAATCCGGGACATTAATTGTAGTGCATGCTACGGAGGAAGAAATTGATTCCGGGGAAGTGGAATGGTTATGAATGCATAATAGTCAAATGGGTCATACAGATCAACGTAATACTTCTTAGTCCGACAGGAGCCATCTAACATATGTGATGTATATGACTATTGTGATCTATTTTTTATCCCTCCACAACGTAAACGTTCTTGATAAATTAAATCCCCAGCGGAAGGCGCCCTTACCCCAGGAGCTGGTCGTATAGGGAATCATACGGTTTTCCAATATTTGAGTAGCATTGGTAAAATTCAAATGAAACACGTGGCCGGCCGTGAGAATTTCAAGACCGATCCCCAATGGATCGTAAAATTTAAATGCGGAAAGATTCTTATCAATATCATTGGGAGGATTGTAGGAAAAGTCGGTTTGTTTAAAATAATCCTTGCTGGCTTTTGATCGGAAAGGATGAAAATAATCGATGATCAGGTTGAACCGACTGCTCAGGGGCAAGCGAATGGCCCCGCCCAAAGCAAAGATGGTTTTTTCATCGTGGAGAGGGACATAACCCTGGTTCACCAGCGTAACGTTCAATAAGAGGCTGACCTTACCTGTTTTTTTGGCAAAGATCGCCTGGATGACCTGACTCATCCGTTCTCCAAAACTCTTGAATGTATAGGGGAAGTTCAAAGCAGTATCCGTTGCCGTGACGGCAAATCCTGATTTTACAGTTGAAATGACATTGTTAGCAAAGATGGTCAGGGAGAGAGGATGAGAAGGATCGTTTTCCATTTGCTGAAGTAACTGGTACTTCAATCCCAGTTCAAAAAGTTGCGGTACATATATTTTGGTAGTGCCCCCTCCGCCCTTGGATCTTGAAACAATCAAATTGAGGTGTTTCGATATCCCCAGGTGAAACCCGATCCGGATATCGGTACTGTTATCCAGGCCGAAGAAGTAGGGTTGGATACCGCCCCTGCTTCCGGCAATATCATCAAAATTGTGCGTCACTTTAAAGTCCATTTTCCCTTTGGCGACGATTTCAGTGGTATTGGCATTAATAGCTCTTTCAGAATTAAAGATCTTCACCGGGTTTTTCCCGCTACTATCCTGTGCCCTTACCTGAAGAGTAATAAAGCCAAGGGACAACATGAGGAACTTTTTCATATTTTTTTCTTTAAGTACTGCAGTAATAATCGGTTATAAAAACAGGGGGGTTGCTTGTAGCCGGGGGATAAATTAAAATAAAACCACGGTGAAGGCAAGCAGACAATTTGCACAGAAGGGGATAAAGATCATTTCAGTGCGGCCATGATCTCTTCTGCATGGGCTTTATTCCTGGGTTTGTGAAATATTTTCCGGATCAGGCCCTTTCCATCAATAATAAAAGTGGTGCGGAGGATACCCATGTACTCCCTGCCAAATAATTTTTTCATATCCCTGACACCATACGCAGTGGTGATTTTATTTTCAGGATCAGCTATCAGCGGGAAAGGCAGTTTATATTTTATCTCAAATTTTTTCTGGGTTTTTTGATCGTCCGGGCTAATCCCCAGTACTTCCAGCCCGTTTTTTTTCAACAATCCGTAATGATCCCGCAGGTTACAGGATTCAATGGTACACGTCGGGGAACCTGCTTCGGAATAGAAATACAAAACAAGCAGCTTTCCCTTATAATCGGATAGAGAGATTTTCTTGCCATCCTGGTCAGTTGCTGTAAATCTCGGGGCTTTATTTCCTTCTTTAAAAGTTACCATGGTTATTGGTTTCTGATTACTGGTTGCTGGTTGCCGATATAAGGATCCTGTAGCGCGTCTCTTGTACCAGGATCCTTTCTTGTCCTTCGTATCTTATGATCACTTCTTTTTCTTTTTTTTACTCATCGCCTTTTTCCCCACTTTTTTCTTTTTGAATGTTTTCTTTTTTGGGGCTGTGTATGGATAGCGTTTAAACCACCAGTCCCTGGTTGTCATATTTCCCACGAGGTCCCCGACCGTTACTTTCAACTCATGCACCCCATAAGGACAACGATCGTCAAATATATATATCCAATAACTTCCTTTATCGTTGGTGAACCGCACCCATCTGCCATCGAGCTCATCCCGGAATTTTTTTATTACCCCAAAATTATCGATTGGGAGAAAGATGATCCTTGTGGCTGGGCTAAGATCCACCGTATCACCTTTCCCCAGTTCATTTAATTGCGGTGCGATCGTATCTGCCAGTACCTGGAATGTGCCCAGCTCCCCGAATTTTGACGACAGCCATTGCTCTTCCCATATCGCTTTGTGAACACTGTTGCCCCTGCGGTCACTTCGCCGTATGACCAGTTTATCCTGCCAGTCTTCCGGAATTATCTTATCGGGTTTTATGCGAACAATCGCATCATCATGAAGTGGGATCCCCGCATCGTTTACCTGGTGCAGGGCAGAAACGGCAAAAGACGAAAATGTATTATTCCGGAAATAAACCGGGTGAACCGTATCATAGAGGCAGGTTTTGTCAAGATACATTTCAAACCCTGGCTTTTCCAGCACATTTACTTTACCCGGAACAAAAGGGTCCACATCACCCCGGGAATAGTTTCCAATACCATGGCCGGAACTGTCATCGCGTTGAATAAAGAAATTCAATTGAGACGTATTTCCGTTCTCATCTTTTACATCAATACTTACCGCGTGAATATTGGTATCGGCCAATGTGATGATCCCGTTTCCTTTTATTTTTTTATACACCGGGCCGTCGTCCCCGGGCAATTGTGAAAGGTGCTGGAAGAACGCTCCACCATTGTATCGAAGACTGTAATCGATCTGCGCGTTTACGTAAACCGTTTCGGTATAACTGATGCTGTCGAGTGTAAAAGCGACCTGGGGTTCGTCATCCAGGTAAAGTTTGGAGGAATAAATGCCGTTAGGATTATTGGAGCCGCTCATCCTGTCATATGCCTGGATGGCAAAACTTATTTTTTCAGCCCCCGTTTTTATCACCGATATCCTGGGAATGATATAACCACTATCCGTGTTCTTCAAAGAAAAAAACTGTGCTGTTTGATCATAGACGCTCCGGTTGCGGTCATACATAGCCAGTTTTACCAGGCTGGGAGGAACATTATCCTCAATGGGAAACCCGAACAATAGCGGGTTAAAGCGTTTTTCCGTACGCGTGTCAAATATTTCAAAATGCAAATGCGGTCCCTGCGAACCGCCGGTATTCCCGCTGTAAGCGATAAAGGCGCCTTTTGTTACCGGGAACTGTTCTTTGGTAAAATCCAGCTCGATCGCCCAGCTTTCTTTCCGGTATTGCTCTTCCGTTACGTATTGCTCCAGTGCCGGGTAAAAATCATTGAGATGTGCATACAGGGTCGAAAGCCCGTTAGGGTGGTTAATAATAATGAACCGGCCAAAACTTTCCGGGCGAACACCGATATGGGCAATATACCCATCAGCCGCAGCATATACCGGCAGGTTTTCTTTTTGATCGGTCCTGATGTCCAACCCCATATGCCAGTGATCGGGTCTCAACTCCCCGAAATTGGCGGCCAGTTGCATAGGGATGGCGAGGGGATTGCGGAAATAATATTTGGGATAAGGTGCCGGTTGTGAATGCAGGTACAACGAAATACAAAGAAGTAACGTCACTAATAATGACCGTAACGGCATATACAAAAATAAGTATTCAACAGCCGACAGTGAGCAATACAGGTCCGTTCTGCGAACTGTCGATTGAATACCGTATCTTTTCGTGTTTATATGGCGAGTAAAAAATGGTGGTTTTTTTTGCCACTCTGCATCCTGTTATACGCCTGCCCATTCGAATCCCCGGTGCCGATGGCAGCCAGACCCGTGGAACCCATTGACTCCAGCCTGCTGGGTTACTGGTACGGGATCATCAAAGACGGCAGTGATTTTTTTGGTATCGAGGCCCTTGACATTACCCAGGAGTCTGATTCTGTGTATTCGATCGTCCGTTACGGGAAAGGGATCAAAGGAGATATTATACTTCCCGATACCGCTCATTTCACCGGTTATACGTCTTATATCGGCGATAAAAAATTCATGAATATCGAAGGCACAGTGGTGCTGGTGGAAACCAGAAAGAAAAAACCGCCACTGGTGACCACACAAAAGGTTTATTATGTTGCCTCGGTTGAAAAAAGTCATGATACGCTTGAGGTCAGAACCATTACAGAAAACTTTTCTACCCGCAAAACCTTCAGTGGTCCCGAAGATTTCAGGCAGTTGATCATTGAAATGATCGATAGAAAGAAAAGTATTTACGATGAGCAGTATTCATTGAAGTATAAGAGAATTCCCCGGCCTGCCAATTTGGTCAGGTAAGGATTGCTACCCTGGCAGAAATCTCCCGTGTTTGGAAAAATCCGCATCTCAATCCTTTAAAACCCCTTCTTTCCCCTACTTTTGCGCAATTTGTTTTACCGGCGCCCATCCCGGCGGGTTGGCCTGCACGGATAGAATTAAATCCAAAAATGCCAAAAGACGCTTCCATTAAATCGGTCCTGATCATCGGTTCAGGCCCTATCATTATCGGCCAGGCCTGTGAGTTTGATTACTCCGGTACCCAGGCTGCCAGAAGTCTGCGGGAAGAGGGGATCAAAGTCATTCTTATCAACAGCAACCCCGCCACTATCATGACCGACCCGATGATGGCTGACCGGTTATACTTACTGCCGTTTAA
>CAYSIU010000026.1:0-12490 GCA_964431095.1 uncultured Chitinophaga sp.
GGTCTTAGTGTATTATCCACGAAGGCAGAGGCTGGCGCCTTAGGGTCGTCCTGGGCAAGTGATTCGGCTGCGGTCTGGACTTTATCAGCAGTATGAATGTTGTACTTTGCATAAAAGGGAATGCCGTGGAGAGGTCCCCTGGTCTTGCCCGCTTTTCTCTCCTCATCCATTGCCCTCGCAATGCTGATCGCATCCGGATTTATTTCGATGACGGAATTCAGCACGGGTCCCTTCTTATCGATGGCTGCTATGCGATCCAGATATAATTGGGTGATGCGTTCAGAAGTAGTTTCGCCAGAAATCATTTTTGCCTGTAGTGAGCCAGTGCTTTCTTCGTTCAGTTCAAAGTCTGGGGTCATTTCAGTATTGGTTGTTTCTGTTTTACCTTTTTTATCAGCAGGTTGGCAGGAGGCGGCTAACAATGATGTCAGTCCTGCGGTGGCGCCGATAGCTATCGGGGCTCCACTCGTGATAAAATCCCTGCGTTTCATGGCTATGGTTTTGATGATGAAGGTTACCAGTAGGGTAAAAATACAATCTATTTACTTACAGTCTCCAACCCTTAAGAGTTGGAAACTGTATCTACATTTGTAACATGAACATCGGCTTTGATGCTAAACGGGCTTTCCATAACCGTACGGGGTTGGGGCATTACAGCCGCAACCTGCTTCTTGCGTTGGCCACCTATTACACAGACCATGAGTATTACCTGTTCAACCCCAGACAATCCGGGCTTTTTCAATTAAAGGCGGATAACCTGCACGAGGTATTACCCAATTCCTTCTTCAACCGGATCTTCCATAGCGCGTGGCGCAGCAGTTGGGTAAAAAAAGACCTGCAGAAACTGAAAATAGAACTCTATCACGGGCTTAGCCACGAAATTCCCCGTTCCCTCCATCTTACAGGGATTAAATCAGTGGTGACGATCCATGACCTCATCTTTGAACGATACCCGGAGCAGTATAGTAAAGTTGATGTGGCGATCTATCGCAATAAATTCAGGCATGCCTGCAGCTACGCCGACCGGGTGATTGCCATCAGTGAACAGACCAAAAAAGATATCATTGAATTCTACAAGACGCGGGAACAAAAGATCAGCGTATGCTATCAAAGCTGTCATCCTGCTTTTGGAGAGCGGGTGAGTGAAGAAAAGAAAAAAGAGATACGAACGAGGTATAACCTGCCCGATCAATTCTTTTTGTATGTGGGTTCGGTCATCGAAAGGAAAAACCTATTAAACATTTGCAAGGCCCTGTTCCTGTTGCGGAGTGAAGTGGATGTTCCTCTGGTTGTGATTGGGGACGGAGGGAGATACAAACAACAGGTAAAGGATTATGTAAAGAAAAACGTGCTGGAAGAAAAGATCCTTTTTTTGTCAGAACAACCCATGGCGAAATCCTCTGCCTCCTTTCAATCCGGGATGGACTTCCCGGCTATTTATCAATCGGCCCTTGCAATGATCTATCCTTCTTTTTATGAAGGGTTCGGTATACCTGTGCTGGAAGCTTTGTGGAGCAGGTTGCCGGTGATCACTTCCAATCTGTCGTGCTTGCCGGAAGCAGGCGGTGAAGCAGCTTATTATGTGGATCCGGGTAGTGAGCAGGAGATCGCAGCCGGCATGAAAAAAATATATTCAGATCCTGCTTTGGCTGCATCCATGAAAGATAAAGGCTGGCAGCAGGCGCAAAAATTCACGGCACAAAGTTCGGCAGCCGCAGTTATGAACGTGTATCAAACACTATGACAGGTTTTGAAAACGAAATCAACAAATGCCTGGAAGTACTTGGGAAAGGCGGTCTCATCCTTTATCCCACCGATACCATCTGGGGGATCGGCTGCGATGCCACGAATGAAGCGGCAGTAGCCCGGATCTATACATTAAAAAAAAGACCGGATGAAAAGACTATGATCGTGCTGGTGGCGGATGAAAAAGAAGTCCTGCAATATACTGCCGGTCCTGATCTCGCCGTATTTGATTACCTGCAAAATATTACCAGGCCGACCACGGTCATTTATGATGGCGCTATTGGCCTCGCCGATAATTTAATGGGCAAAGACGGAAGCATTGCGATAAGGATCTGTAAAGATTCTTTCTGCAGACAACTCATCAAACGATTCCGTAAACCCCTTGTTTCTACTTCTGCCAATGTATCCGGAGCGCCTGTCGCAAGGATATTTACGGATATAAAAGAAGAGATAAAAAAAGGGGTGGACTATATTGTACAATACAAACAACAGGATCAAGCGATCGCCGAACCTTCTTCTATCATTAAATGGAATAAGGGTATGATTGAAGTCCTGCGCCCCTGATCCTTGTGCCTTGTACCCTGTACCTTTGCATGGCTTATGGAAATCAACTTTACAGCAAGGGAATCAATGATCCTGAAGAAAGTGGCCAAAGCTGCTGACGCATTGGGCATGGAGACCTATTTGATCGGTGGTTTTGTGCGGGACAAGCTCCTGGATCGCGCCACTAAAGACGCGGATTTTGTTTGCACCGGCGATGCCATCGAACTGGCGCAGGAAGTGGCTAAACATTTTAACCCGGTGCCCAAAGTTGATCATTTCAAAAATTTCGGGACAGCTCATATCCGACTTAATTTCTCCAATAAAAAGAATTTTTCAAAAGCCCGCTCCCGGGGAGGGGGTTTGGAAGAGACTAAAAGGGAAGGGGAAGAAGTGGAGGATGAAATATTTGATCTCGAATTTGTCACCGCCCGCAAAGAAAGCTACCGTTCCGATTCCCGAAAACCCCGGGTGCAGCCGGGAACCATCAAAGACGACCAGGACCGGAGAGATTTTACCATCAATGCGATGGCCGTCCGCCTGAACAAAAATGATCAGGAAAAACTCATCGATCCTTTCCACGGTGTGAAGGACCTCAAAAAAAAGCTCATCCGTACTCCGCTGGATCCTTCACAAACATTCAGTGACGACCCATTGCGGATGATGCGGGCTATCCGTTTTGCTGCCCAATTGAGTTTTACTATTGAGGAAATGACCTGGCAGGGGATCAGGGAGAATGCGGAACGGATCAGGATTGTCTCACAGGAACGGATAACCGATGAACTGAATAAGATCGTGGAAGCGCCCCGGCCTTCTATGGGCTTTGATCTTTTATATACCAGTGGCTTGTTAAAAATCATTTTCCCGGCCATGGTAGAACTGGCGGGCACAGAAAATAAAGATGGGCTCGGGCACAAGGATAATTTTTATCATACCCTGCAGGTATTGGATAATATGGCGGCCCGCACCCATGATCCCTGGTTACGCTGGGCGGCGATCCTGCATGATATCGGTAAACCCGCTACAAAAAAATTTGAAGACGGTCATGGATGGACCTTCCATGGTCATGAAGTAGTGGGTGGAAGAATGGTGCCAAAGATCTTTGCCAAACTAAAGCTCCCGCAAAATGAAAAAATGCGGTTGGTGAAAAAGCTGGTGGAACTGCATCTCCGGCCGATCAGCCTGACCCGGGAAAACATCACTGATTCGGCGATCCGCCGCCTTTTGTTTGACGCGGGTGAAGATTTTGATGCATTGATGATGCTTTGCGATGCGGATATCACCTCTAAAAACAAACAGAAAGTGAAACGCTTCCTCGATAATTTTCAATTAGTGCGGGAACGCTGCAGGGAAGTGGAAGAGAAGGATCATATTCGCACCTGGCAACCGCCCATCAGCGGGGAACTGATCATGGAAACTTTTGGACTGACGCCTTCCAAACCGGTCGGCACCATTAAAGAGGCTGTGAAAGATGCGATCCTGGACGGTCTTATTCCGAATAATTATGAGGCGGCTTATGCGTTTATGCTGGAAAAAGGAAAAGAAATGGGATTAAAACCGGTGGAAGTTTAAGTGGTGTGCAAAGTTCATACAATTTTCCTGAAATCATTTTTTTATTTTTTTTAGATCCTTCCGCTGTCATTCTTTGCTGATTTATTCATCCGCTTTTCTGTAAATTTGGGGACTATTATTTCAGTTTTTTATGGCGATTCTAAAATTCAGGATATATTTTGAAGAGGATGAAAGCGTGTACCGCGACCTGGTGATCCGTCACACTCAATCGTTCAAAGAATTGCATGAGACCATCCTGAGATCCTATGAATTCGACAGCAAGCATAAAGCCACTTTTTTCCGCAGTAATGACCATTGGCAGCGGGGAAGGGAGATCTCGCTGGAGCAATACGAAAAAGAATACAAGGCCACGCCGCTGATCATGGAAAATACCACGATTGGTTCCGAGATACGTGATCCCAACCAGCGCTTTGTTTACCTCTACGATTTCAACAAGAACTGGACCTTCCTGGTGGAACTGATCAATGTATCGAGAGACGAGAACCCCAAGATCAGTTATCCTTCGATGATAAGGGCCGAGGGGATCGCTCCCAGCCAGTACGGAACCAAGGGCCTGCTCGGAGAAAAATTCTCCGACGTTGAAGAAAAATATGACCTGACCCAGGCGGGAGACGGTTTTGGAGAAAAAAGTGAAGAAGGTGAAGATATCGGCGGTTTCGGGGAAGAGGGAATGGTAGATGAGGAAGAGGTGTAGAAATGTTAACTGCCAGGAGTTGAGTGATATATATTCTGCAAAGACGTTTTGAATATAATCGTATTTCCGGGATAGCAACTTCGAATTGAGTATTCTTGTCAAAATCCCCTTCCAAAAAAGTCATAATAGTTACCGGGCCGACGGCCTCGGGGAAAACGGCTATTGCTATTCAACTCGCCAAACATTTTCATACGGAGATTATTTCAGCCGACAGCCGTCAATGCTGTAAAGAACTCAATATTGGAGTGGCCAGACCATCGCCGGAAGAACTTCAGCAGGTGAAACATCATTTTATTGCTACCCACAGCATTCAGCAGGAGGTCACGGCCGCCACTTTTGAACAGTATGCACTGGAAAAAATAACCGCCTTGTTTGAGAAGCATGATGTCGTGCTGATGACAGGAGGGACGGGACTTTATATCAAAGCTTTTTGTGAAGGATTGCATAAAGTTCCGGAAATCGATCCGTCCATCCGGCAGCAGATCATTCGTAATTATTCCGCTAAAGGGATGGACTGGCTGCAAAAAGAGATCAGGCAAAAGGATCCTGCGTTTTATAAACAAGGGGAAATACAAAATCCGCAACGATCGATGCGCGCACTGGAAGTAGTGGCAGCAACCGGGAGATCCATTCTTAGTTTTAGAAAAGGGAACAGGATTCCAAGACCTTTTAAAATCGTAAAAATTGGCATGGATCTGCCCAAAGAAGAGCTGCAGCAAAATATTGATGCAAGAGCGGATGCTATGATGGAAAAAGGATTACTGGCTGAAGTCAGATCGCTTATGCCGTATCGTGAGCTGAATGCACTGCAAACAGTTGGGTATGCCGAAATATTTGATCACCTCGATGAAAAACTTTCATTGGAAGAAGCGGTAGCTCAGATTAAAATCCATACACGCCAATATGCTAAACGGCAGCTGACATGGTTCAGGAAGGATAAGAACATAAAATGGTTTGGGCCTGACAATATTAAAGAGATGATTAATGTTGGATTTTGAACGGCGGTCGGGGTGAGGAGTTTCTCTCTCTCTCTCAATAATTGTTCGAAGCTTTCGGCAGGAAACTTTTATTTTATGAGGGCAAAATATACCCAGAGGTACTTCATGTCGCAGAAATTTATAAAACAAAAAGCCCTTCAATTACACCAGGGTCGCCGTCCATGATCTTTTTGGTTTGCTCAGGGTCAGCGTTGAGGATACCAATGCCGTGAATATTGGTATTATCAGCGATCGGGCAAACAACGGAAAGTAACCCTTCTTCCCGAAGCGCAAAATTCCTTCGTCCATGCTCCCAGATGATCTTTGGAAGGTCGGGACGGTCCCTGTTGGGTCCTGTTTTCAGGATCACGGCCGTAAAATTTTTTGTGGTTGAGATCATTTGTTTCATGAACTCATCAGTAATTTCCTTCATGTTATGATGATTGTTTTGATTAACGGATATATGCTTTGTTCCTGTCTCTTTTACTGGCTCCGCACGCAGTAACCCCATCTAAATATAAAAATAAACTGAACGATAAAATAAAGTCTTGAAAGAGCAGGGTCCGCTATTTGTCTGATCAAGCCTGGCTACACATGCGATTGATTGGTTCTTTAAAGTCTGTTCAACTCATCGGGTGAACTGACGTTACGACGATTAGGCAGTTGAAGCGATTTGCCAAAACGATAACTGAATGTCAGGGTAAGGTAACGGTTTTCGTTCCGGTTGCGTCCTTTATAAAAAAATGTTTCCGTGTTACTTGATATGCCTCCCCGTAATAACCAGAAGGGATCATTCAGGTTGGCCGTCAGGGTGATCCGGCTCTTTATTTTTTTACTCACCCCGGTGGAGAATGAACCGCTGGGAATAGCATAGATGGGGAAACCCTCCAGCCGTTTACTCCGGTAAAAACCACTCAGGTCGATGGTCCATCCTTTCTTCAGGATGAACTGATTGCTCACATTGACAATACAAATGGTGATCTGAGGCGTGATATGAACACCATTATAATAATCGTTATACCGGTTATTGAAAATATTTACCGTGCTGTTGGTGGTCCACCACTTCGTCAATTTCTTGTGGAAATCGATCGCGATCCCCATATTTCTCCGGGAAGCGATACTGTTGGGGATCTGATATGTGATATAATCGTTTCCCGACTTTTCAACGTGAAGGACCGCACTGATCACGTTGACCGACCGCGTGAAGTTCAGGGTCAGGTTGAGGAGGGATCGGTAATTCCAGGAAAATTCGAAATTATTTGTAAAGATGGGTTTTAGATAGGGATTGCCTTCGCGGTACAGGAACTGGTCCACAAAGGTTTTGAAAGGATTGAGGGCCTGGTAACCCGGCCGGTCGATCCTTCTTCCGTATGTGAACGTAAATGTATTTTTATCATTAGGGGTATAGCTGCCGAAAATACTGGGAAAGAGTTGGATGTAGGTATTCGAAAAGTGGCTGTCTTTTATGAGTTCATGGCCGTCGTTATGGGTTTGCTCGGCCCGGAGCCCCGCCTGCAGCGAGAATTTTTTAGACAACTGACTGTTGAAACTCACATAGGCGGCGTTGATATTCTCTTCGAAAATAAAATGATTGGTACTCCCGGAATCCTGCACCCATTTCCCCTGCGTAGTATCAAATAAACTGTATTCACCATTGATATTGGTTTTTACATAGCTGGTTTTGATGCCCGCTTCCAGTTTCCCGTTCTTTGGTAAGGGCTGGCTGTAATCCGATTTTAAACTGTAAATGTCCACATGCAGGGGAGAACTGTTTTTCAGCAACTGGGGTGTGGCCGCTGATCCATTAGCATTATAAATATAATTTTCTGCAGTCTGGGAAGATGAATTTCGATACAGGATATAATCAGCATCGATTGTCCACTCTTTTCCCTTGGGTAATTTATGGGAAAAATTGAGATTAAAACCGGGGTTGGAGACTGGTATTTTCGTACCGGTTGTGTAAAGGGTGTAGCTCGCCAATTGCTGCAGGCTGTCGAGGATATCGATCCTGCCCGAAGCATGGGAGGGTGTTTGATTGAAATTTCCGTTCAGCATAATCCCAACGGTCGTGTTTTTCGATGCCTGGTAGTCGATTGTAAGTTTGCTGCTTTGAAGAAAGAATTCACGGGTAGTTCTGAAAGTCGCATCATAATAGCGGTTGAAAGGGGTCGCTGCATTTTTGCGGAATGCCCGGTAAAGGTCCTGGTTGATAAAGATCTTGTTGTCGGTGATACTGTAATTTGCCGAAAGGTTAAGTTTATTCTTCTTCCAGTTCAACACGATGCTGTTCCTCGTTTTGAAATAATAGGCCAGCACCTGGCTGCTGCTGAGACTCCCGGTAAGCCCATTGTTCTGGTTTTTCTTTGTCTTGAAATTGATGATACCGGAATTTCCTGCCGCATCATACCGGGCCGGTGGTTGTGTCATGATCTCCAACTGGTCCAATTGGCTGGCCGGGAGCGCCCGCAGGTAATTGGTAAGATCACGCCCCGCGAGATAAGAGATCTTATTATCAATATAGATCATCACGCCCTGTTTCCCGTTTATACTGATATTGTCGTTCTCATCAATGGATATCCCGGGTGATCTTTCGAGGATATCAAAGGCCGACTGCCCCGCACTCATGGGCGAAGCCGCTACATTGACGATGAGTCTATCTATTTTTCTTTCGATAAAAGGTTTTTGAGCCGTTACCGTTACGGCTTGAAGATTTTTGGCAGCGGGGGCGAGAACAATCACCGGGAGGACCAGGATATGATTTGTTGAATCCAGTACCAGCAGAGAACTCTTATAAGGTGCATGTCCCTGTGCAGTAATGGCAATAAAATATTTTCCATAGAGAATCTTCTCCATGTGAAATTGCCCTTGTTGATCCGTAATTGCTGTCTTGCTCACCGAGGAGTCTTTTCCCTTTAAAAGAAGTACGGTGGCCGATTCCACCGATTTATTGTCAGTTCCGTTAATGCTGCCGCTGATTGAACCATTTTTCTGCTGTGGCATAGCAGCGGCGGCGATACTTCCGAACAGGATGGAAAGGATTGTTTTTTTCATGGCAAAAGAAAATAATATCCCAAAGATTGGGAATAAATGCGCCGGGATGGCTGTAAATACACAAAAAGGCAAAACAGGTATAATTAAACCAGGGTTAAGGATATGAATGGGGTTCACGGGTGACAAAAGCATTTCGTCCCCGATTAGCTCTCCCTGGTGGAATTACCTGAACAATCTTAGTGAGGAACGATGCGGTTGATTAATTTCATATTGTGCAACAGATCCCTTTTATCTTTTCAGACAAGGCAAAATACCGGATTGCGAGACATGTCAGCTTCTGGATAGTTTTTTTTGTAAGCCAGGCCGCGATGAGTCTTGTAGTCCCTTCTTTGTTCAGGCGGGCCAATGGAGAAAGATTTTTTGAAGCCACGTATGGACAATTGCTCTACCTGCCGGGCCAGTTATTTCTTGTATACAGCTTGCTTTACCTGGTCATTCCCAAATATATTTTACGATCGCGATACCGGCTGGCTTTTTTATGGACCATCCTCCTTTGCGTGATCACAGGTTTCGTGGCTTCCTTTGCTTACTGGTTATATGCTGATTCGCTGGCCCACTCCTATTTCGGTGGACCGCATTCCCTGATCGAAAGAAAATCCTGGAAAACCTTTGTCCCGATCGGGTTTATCAATGGTTTGCGGGCGTCCCTCGTGACCGGGGGACTGGCCACCTCCATTAAACTGATCAAACACTGGTATGAAAAGGAATACCGCAATACGATATTGCAAAAAGAAAAATTGAATGCCGAACTGCAATCGCTAAAGGCCCAGCTGCATCCCCATTTTTTATTCAATACACTGAACAATATTTATTCCATTACCCAGAACAGCTCGCCGGAAGCCTCCGAAATGCTGGCGAAATTATCTGACCTTTTGCGGTATATTTTATACCAGTGTGATCGGCCCCTGGTGAAACTGTCCCAGGAATTCAGCCTGGTTCAGGATTATATTGCACTGGAAAAAATCCGGTATGCGGAAAATCTCGACCTGGACGTTGCCCTGCCTGCCTATACGAATGGGTATATGATCGCTCCTTTGTTGTTACTGCCTCTCGTGGAGAATTGTTTTAAGCATGGCAGTAGCCGATTGGTGGACCAGGCATGGATAAAAATTGGGGCGGAGTTAAAAGGAAATGTCCTGATGATAAAGCTGATCAACAGTAAGCCCGAAGCCGAAACAGGGGCTGAGCGGTTAGAATATGGCATCGGGTTGGGAAATGTACAGAAGCGACTTGACCTGCTTTATCCTGGTAAACATGAGTTAAAAATTATCGCGGAGCCCGGTGTATTTATTGTGAATCTTACATTAGACCTGGAAAAGGAAACAGCAGGAAATGGAGAAACCCGTTAACCAACTGCAATGTGTCATCGTGGATGATGAACCCCTTGCCCGCGAAGTGATCCGTCGTTATGTGCAACGGGTGCCTTCCCTGCACCTGGTGGCGGAATGTTCCAATGCCATTCAGGCCCTGACCGTCCTGCGGCAAAACGAGGTGCAGCTCTTATTCGTGGATATCCAGATGCCGGAGATCCTCGGTACTGAATTCATCCGTATCCTGAAACATCCGCCCCAGGTCATCATAACTACTGCGTATCCGGAATATGCACTGGAGGGATACGAACTCGATGTAGTGGATTACCTGCTGAAGCCCGTGCAATTTGAACGTTTCCTGAAAGCGATCCATAAACTCTTCCAGCAAGCCGGCATCTCCTCGCACCCGGAATTCCATTTGCCGGATAACAAGGAAGCAGGCAAGGATCCTTATCTGTATTTCCGGACGGATCGTAAAATGGTGAAAGTAATGGTCCAGGATATCATTTATATCGAGGGGATGAAGAATTATATCAGGATCATAACGGAGAAGGGCCCCATCATCACCAAGAATTCCATGGCCGCGGCAGAAGCCATGCTGCCCGTTGACTCTTTCATTCGGGTGCACCGTTCCTATATCGTACTGAAACAAAAAATAAGGTCCTTCACCAGCGAAAGCATAGAGATCGGGAACACCGAAATACCGATTGGGAAATTGTTCAAAAATGAAGTGATGAAGAAATTGTCGGTTTAGGGAATTATTTTTCCCAGTCCGCCTTCGAAAGAACATGGCAGGTTATTGTCATTATCTAAAAAACTTTTCTTATTCTGTCTTTTGATTTGATTTTCTCATGCAGCGGTCCGGGTCTTTAACTCCGGTTCTTCCGGGAAACCAGATCAGTGCAGCCTTTTCAGGTAGAATTTATCTCCATCCGGTGTGATTACACTCAATACAGTAGCGGTCAGATCGGCTATATTTACCGTATCCCCACGGTCGGTGCGACCATGGTTGTGGGTGATGACCTTTTTTACATCAGCGCTCACCTCCCAGGTACCGGTTTCGTCGGTATCAGAAGGGGTTTGCAGGGAAACATATTTACCATCTTTAAAAAATTCGATGGTATGGCCCTTATTGTCTTTGTCATATTTTGCGGCAGCATCATCCGTGGTTTTGGGGCCCTTTTCCATTTTGTCGTATTGCCATTTACCGACTATGGATGCAGTGTCTGTTTTGGTTTTGCAGGAGAGCAGGCAAAGGATCATCCCCGCGCAGGCCATGGTAAGTGCTTGTTTCATAAAAAAGATTTGATAAAAGGTAACTCTTTTTACCGGTTCCGTGACAAGTCTCTGACAAATGAGTGGTGTTTCAATTTACTACTGCAAAATAGATTTGCTTAATGGGAAGACGCTAAAGTGAAGCGTTTCCCAGGGAGAGGAAAATACCTTAACTTTCTTATCCTTTTTCAATTAATAAAATCAAGTTTATGGCTAAAACGATCATTCAGACGGTAACATTCAGCAATGCGTCTGCCGCGGATCTTTATGACCTGTACATGAATTCCGAAAAACATTCCATTGCCACGGGCGCGCCTGCGACGATCTCCCCAAAAGAAGGAGGGGAATATTTCGTGCACAATGGGTACATCGGGGGAACTAATTTAAAACTGGTGAAGGACCAATTGATCGTGCAAACCTGGAGAGCAGTGAACTGGGCCAAAGAAGAACCGGATTCTATTTTTATGATTTTCCTGGAACCCAGGGGTAAGAACGTAACCCTCCATGCCATTCATGCCAATGTGCCGGACAGTGCCTATGAAAGCATTGACAAGGGTTGGCATGAGCATTACTGGAAACCATGGGAAAAATATTTGGCCGGGAAACCGATCAAGGAATCAGTTAAAATGTGAGAAGAGCTGATTGGGTTCCGCGACGAGTCGTCTCCAAATTTGATTACTTCTCAAAATATTGTAGGGTGACTTGTCGCCTCCCTGGTTATATCGCCGGGTTTCCGCCCTTGGCCGGAGACTCGTTGTGAAACAGTCTGCAGTCTACAGTCTGCAGTCTGCAGTCTACAGTCTATAGCTGCAGTCGGTGGTAAGGAACATGCATCCAGTATCCAGCATCCAGTATCCATTATCTACGTATCCAGCATTAACCCAATCTTTTCTTCAAGTTAATGTCAATAGCATCCAAAAATTCTTCGGTATAAAGAAAATGCTCCTTATGATTCACCTTATTTCCATGGATGCAAATAGCAAGATCCTTTGTCATCTTTCCCTGCTCCACCGTTTGAATACAAACAGATTCCAGGGCATTGGAAAAATTGACCAGGGGCTGGTTGTTGTCCAGTTTGCCGCGGAAAGCCAGTCCTCTGGTCCAGGCAAATATGCTTGCAATGGGATTGGTGCTGGTAGGCTTGCCGGCCTGGTGATCACGGTAATGGCGGGTAACAGTGCCATGGGCAGCTTCGGCTTCCATGGTTTTGCCATCGGGTGTAACAAGAACGGAGGTCATGAGCCCCAGCGATCCGAAACCCTGAGCTACGCTGTCACTTTGTACATCACCATCGTAATTTTTGCATGCCCATACGAAGTTGCCAT
>CAYSIU010000027.1:0-10075 GCA_964431095.1 uncultured Chitinophaga sp.
TTTTTTTGTTGATGTTTATTGATAGCACCCTTTTTAATGCTTGCTGGACTCCTGCAAAAACAAAGGCAAACCCGATTTCCAGTCGCCATCGATATATAACTCGAAAGAATAACGACCCGGTTTCTCAAACTGCAGTTGGGTAAAATTGATCACGATATTAATGGTGGAGAATTGCCCGTTGGGCGGATCACCGATATTGATATTGCCTTCGATGGGCTGAATGATCTCTTTGCCCTCAGCATCGATCAGGCGGAGTTTCAGGTCATGCCCCCCGGTTTCTTTCATCGCGAACCGCAGACGGGAAGCCACGGAGCAGGATGGATGGGTAGCAGGAAATTGTCTCGCACTGATACTGTCAAAAGTACCGACAACGGTCAGTTTTGAATTATTGTCCTGCGCAAAATCGGCTAAGGTGAAGATTTCGATTTCCATGATTTGATTATTATTAAACAACAATGGCTTTGGAATTGATTTCAAAAAGCTGCACCAGGTGCCCAGCCGCGCGTCAGAGAATAAAAATACAAAATTTAATTACCATCCTGAATCACCGGAAAGAACACATATAACAAAAATGAAAAATCCCCGGTATTTCAGCAGGGGATTTTTTATAGTGTGATTCAAATGACCCGGGTCTGGGCATTTCGTATCAATTCGTGTAATTCCTGTAATTCGTGCAATTCGTGTAATTCGTGTTACTTCACTTCTTCATACGGAACATCCGTCACATTATCGGCTCCGGCACCCGCCCCATCTCCACCGGTGGCTTGTCCACTTGTGTTTTGCTCGCCCTGGCTTTGCCCCGTTTGCTCTTGAGACGCTTTGTACATGTGCTCACTGGCCGCTGTCCACGCTGCATTCAATGATTGCATTGCTGCATCAATGGCTGCCATATCCTGTTTCTTATGAGCTTCTTTCAGTTGTTCGGCGGCGTTTTCGATCACCGTTTTCTTATCCTGGGGAATCTTATCCCCATATTCTTTTAATTGCTTCTCGGTCTGGAACACCAGGCTATCGGCCATATTGAGTTTCTCCACTTTTTCCTTTTCCACTTTATCAGTTGCTTCATTGGCTTTTGCTTCGGTCTTCATGCGTTCCACTTCTTCCTTGCTCAAACCCGAACCGGCTTCGATATGTATTTTTTGTTCCTTTCCCGTTCCCTTATCCTTGGCTGTGACATGCAGGATACCATTGGCATCAATATCAAAAGTCACTTCAATCTGCGGCACTCCTCTTGGAGCGGGTGTTATGCCATCGAGATTAAATATGCCAAGGCTCTTATTGTCCCTGGCCATACTCCGCTCACCCTGCAATACATTGATCTGCACACCGGGCTGGTTATCGCTGTAAGTAGAGAATATCTGTGAGCGCTTGGTGGGGATCGTTGTATTCGAATCGATCAGCGAAGTCATGATACCACCTGCTGTTTCAATCCCGAGCGTTAACGGTGTCACGTCCAGCAGCAATACGTCTTTCACTTCACCGGTCAGCACGGCTCCCTGGATGGCAGCGCCCACGGCTACGACTTCGTCGGGGTTAACCCCCTTATGCGGTTTTTTACTGAAGAATTTTTCAACGATCTCCTGCACTTTGGGGATCCTTGTGCTACCTCCTACGAGAATTATTTCATCAATCTGGGATGCGGGTAACCCCGCATCTTTCAACGCCTGCTCGCAGGGTTTCAGGCAACGGTTGAATAAATTATCAGCCAGTTGCTCAAATTTTGCACGGCTCAGTTTCTTTACCAGGTGTTTGGGCACCCCATCCACTGCTGTGATATAGGGAAGATTGATCTCGGTTTCAGCCGAAGAGCTTAGTTCGATCTTTGCTTTTTCAGCGGCATCCTTCAAACGCTGCAACGCCATCGGATCTTTCCGTAAATCAATGGCTTCATCTTTTTTGAATTCATCTGCCAGCCAGTCCATGACCACTTTATCAAAATCATCACCCCCCAGGTGGGTATCTCCATTGATGGATTTTACTTCGAACACACCTTCGCCCAACTCAAGCACCGAAATATCGAATGTACCGCCACCGAGGTCGAACACGGCGATCTTATGATCGTGCTTACCTTTATCTAAACCATAAGCCAATGCGGCTGCAGTAGGTTCATTCACGATGCGACGGACATTCAATCCGGCGATCTCACCCGCCTCTTTGGTGGCCTGGCGTTGCGCATCATTGAAATAAGCGGGTACGGTGATCACGGCTTCGGTGACCTCCTGGCCCAGGTAATCTTCGGCAGTTTTCTTCATTTTCTGCAATATCATAGCCGAAATTTCCTGCGGGGTGTAAGGCCGGCCATCTATGTCAATTCGTACCGTATTATTGTCACCTTTCACCACTTTATAGCTCCAGTGACTGATTTCCTCGGTCACTTCATCATAGCGGCGGCCCATAAAGCGCTTTACGCTCATGATGGTATTTTGCGGGTTGGTAATGGCTTGTCGTTTGGCCGGGTCACCCACTTTCCGTTCACCATTTTTCAGGAAAGCCACGACTGACGGGGTTGTACGGCGACCCTCATCGTTGGCAATCACTACCGGCTCGCTGCCTTCCATGACAGCAACGCAGCTATTGGTAGTCCCAAGGTCAATTCCTATTATTTTTCCCATAGTTTATTTCTCCTTTATGCTGGCCTTTTAGAAAGACCGTTAACTATTGACAATCATTGTGCCGTGAGAGGCGGGAATGAAAAAATGTCAGTAAGATTTTGAGCTAAGCTACTGTATTTCACAGGACCCCATTACCCTGTTCCCAAAAGTCATCCTGTGATATCTAAGTAAGTACCTTAAAAGTAGTATTGTCCTGCAATAGATTAGTACATAACTTTTCAAAATTAACCAACAAAGTGTCAGACGCCCTATCAGGCTTCCGACACCCAAACCTTATCACTATGGCCAATACCATCAAAATCGCCGCCTATGCCAATAATGACGATGCAATGATCGCATGGAAATCTAATACCAAAATAAAAGATTGCTGGGGTTTTGCTGTTTACCGTAAACGAAAGGGCGAGAGCGACACCGAAGCCGAGCCCCTTACCACCAGTGTCGGGTTCCAGGGTGATACGCATAATGAAGGCGAAACACATCCAAGTACTGAATGGCCGATACAGAAATACACCTGGGTAGACTTTGGCGTGAGCACCGGGGATGTAGCTTGTTATAAAGTGATACCCATGGTGTTTGACAAAAATGACAATAAGCTCAAAAAAGATACGGCCCAGGCCAGCCAATGGAGCAATTGGGTCAAAGTGGGTGATCCTGCGGGAGTGGGGGCTTATTTCAACCGGGGATTGGTCTCATCACAGTTTGTCGTGCGGCAATTGCACAATATCCCCGAAAAAGAACGCAAAAAAGCATTGTTGACCAACCTGGAAGACGTGCATTCAAAGATCAGGGATTTCATGGGTGGCAACCTGTTACAGGCACTTTACAGTCTGCTCGATGAGGTGAAGCAAAATAAAAAACTACAGCTTTATACCGCCTTGTATGAATTGAATGAGAACGAGCTGATAAAAAGATTGAATGCACTGGGCAAAAGAGCCCATGTCATCCTGGGCAATGGGGCATTCAGCAACAAGGATAAAGACCCTCAGTTACCCAATGCAAAAAAGCTTACCAAAGTGGATCTGACACGCCGGATCGTGAAATCGGGACATTTTGATCATAATAAATTCGTGGTGATAACAGACAAGAAATCCGGGACCGAAACAGCAGTAAAAGTACTGACAGGAAGTACCAACTGGACCCGGAACGGGGTGTTTACACAGATCAACAATGCCATTGTGCTTTATGACAAGGAAGTTGCAAAATACTTTAAGGATGAGTGGAACATGGTGAAGGCTGATTGTGATGCTAAGGGCAATGGTCTTTATGGAAAGCCATACAGAAAATTCAACAGTACCGTCAAAGAAAATAGTTCAGGAAAGATCCGGACTTATTTTACCCCCGTACCGAAGCAGATCGACCTGGATGAAGCAGATACGCTGATCAACGGCGCTGAGAAAGGAGTCATCTTCTTAATGTTCAAACCCGGGACTGAAAAAAGCCGGACTCTGTACGGAACCATCGAAGCGTTGGCTACCGCCCGGCCGGACCTGTTGGTACATGGGGTGATCAATTCAGATCCCGGAGGAAAGAAAAACCCCACCATTGATTTTATGAACAAGAACAAGATCGAACCCGGTGACCTGGATGTGGTGTTACCTGCCGGCATCAACGAAAGCTTCCAGTTCTGGCTAAAAGAGGTGGGGAAACAAAATGTAACCATTCACAGCAAGGTCATCGCGATTGATCCATTTGGTAAACGACCCATCCTGATGACCGGTTCGCATAATATGGGTGAAAAAGCCAGCAAGGCCAACGATGACAACCTGAATATCATTGAAGGCAATCCTTTGCTGGTACAGGCCTATGCCATTCACATGCTGGCCGTGTATCATCATTATCGCTGGCGTTTCTTCCGGTCTAAAAAAACCAATCTCCCGCGATGGGATGGCAATATAAAAGAGGATGGTTGGCAGGATTGGTACAAAACGGGTGATAAAAAGAAAGAGCTGGATTTCTGGATCAAATAGTGTTCTACAAGAGGCGTGTCTGACCTCGCAAAAGCGGGGTGGAGCGTCTGACAGCAGTCATTCCGCAAGAATCAAGAAATAGTTTTGGAATATTGGTCTTATTTTTAAGCCCAAAATATTCAAATGGCAAATTCTGTTGCCGACAAGCTCCGGATCAAGCCAAAATTCAGACTTTTTACACTGAATGCGCCGGCTGATTTCAAAAAAGGGTTGCTGGGTTTGCCCGCAGGGGTCACTATCAGTAATACAGGCAAGGAGTATGACCAGGTGCACTGGTTTGTACTGAACAGGCTGCAGCTGGAAAAAGAAATAAACAAAGTGATGAAGCTGGTAAGGCCCGATGTGATTGTTTGGGTCTATTATCCCAAGGGCACATCCAAACTTAAAACTGATCGAAGCAGGAAAAAGGGATGGGATCGGGTAATGTCCAAAATCAATAAACGTATCTGAATCACTCGTATGCCATTCGATGATACATGGTCTGTATTTGGTTTCAGGGCCAAGACAGAAGCCGATAGAAAAAAAGAAGCAAGACCCCGGGTGGAAAGGGAGATATTTAAATGGGTGAACCCGGCTACAAAAGAAATAAAACTGCCGGATGATCTTGGGGCAGCACTAAAAAAGAATAAAAAGCATTCGGACTTTTTTACTACTCTTTCCTTTACAAATAAAAAAGAATACATTGAGTGGGTGGTAACCGCGAAAAGGGAGGAAACAAGAACCGAACGAATCAAAGGAACGATCGATCGGTTGGGTAAGGGATGGAAGAACCCCAGGAATATGTAGAGGATTTCATTTTTTGTTTCCAGAGAATCCGTGGCACCGGTATGGGGTTGAAGAACATGACTGGCTGAACCGATAAACAGGAATCAAACCATTAAAAACAAAAAATATGCATGTTACGATTTATCTCAATTTCCCCGGCCAGGCTGAAGAAGCCATCCAGTTCTACAAAGAAACGCTGGGGGCCGAAGTAGTGATGCTCTCAAGGATGAAAGAAGCCCCGATGGACATCCCCAAGGGACTGGAGGATAAAATCATGCATGCCCGGATAAAAGTCGGCAATACGATGCTTTTCCTGTCGGATACCTTCGACCCTTCAAAAATGATCAGGGGCAATAATGTGTCGCTGGCACTGGAAGTGGATAGTCCTGAAAACGTGGATAAAACCTTCGCCCTCCTTTCTGCAGGCGGTAAGGCAACCATGCCCCCGAATGATGCATTCTGGGGTTCGAGGTTCAGCATGCTGGTTGACAAATATGGTGTTCATTGGATGGTGAGCTGTGAATTAAAAAAGTAATTTTACAGGAAGATGCCGGTACTTACAGCTGACATATATCAACGCCTCGTTACCGCGAAAGTTTATATCGACGAGAACTACCAGGACGCGATCGGCCTGGAACAGATCTCACAGCAGGCTTACCTTTCGCGCTTCCATTTTCACCGGCTATTCCGGCAAGTGTACAAAAAAACACCACATCAATACCTCACACAAAAAAGACTTGATAGGGCACGGGACCTGCTGTCGGAAAACAAACCGGTAACGGATGTATGCAATGAAGTGGGTTTCGAAAGCATTGGCTCATTCAGCGCGTTATTCAAAAAAGAAATTGGTTTTGCACCTACCTATTACCGCAATATGGCCTGGCTGAAAAAACAGAAACAGAAACTGCAACCCAGGGTTGCGATTCCGCATTGCTTTATTGAAAGCTACGGGTTGGGTAAATAATCACTATTGACTACAAAGCAAGATCCAAGAAGCGTTTCAACATTCTACACTCTACTTTTACCGCATTAAACTTATTAAATATGATAACAAAACTATCCCACGCCTCTTTCTTTGTGTCAGACCAGGACAAGGCCTTTGATTTTTATGTCAACAAACTTGGTTTTAAGGTAAACACGGACGCTACGATGGAAAATGGGTTTCGGTGGCTTACCGTAAATCCACCGGATCAGCCCGACCTGGAGATCATCCTTTTCCCGGTGAATGGCGCCAATGGCTTTGAAGAGGAGGTGAACAAAGCCCTGAAACTGCTGCTGGACAAGGGTGTGATGGGCGCTGGTGCTTTTTATACTTCTGATTGCAGGGCCACCTACGAGGAATTAAAAGCAAAAGGTGTGGCTTTTAAATCAGAACCCAAAGAACAATTCTATGGGATCGAAGCGATCATTACCGATGGTTGTGGCAACTGGTTCAGCATGACCCAACCCAAAGAAGGATTTTAGTAAAAGGTTAGCCGGCTGCTGGTAAACCAATGCCGGCAAGAAAATGCTGAACGGTCAGTTGTGAATAGTGAATAAACAGGATTGAATTTCTATAGGTATCGGCGATCAAGGCATATCATTCATGGAAAACACCCATTTAAATCCTGGAAACCACGTGGCAGGAAGCGAAGAACTACCTGAATAATAAGATTTCCGAATCTTAACAGATCATATTGACCCATCAGCATTGACCATTGGCATTTCTTTGGCTATTTTTGATCGATAAGCGCCGGCATGAAAGAGAAAGGGATTTTTTTTATGGTTTTTTTGTTCTTTTTTGTCATTGCCCATCCCCAGAGAATAGACCCTGAGCATCCTGACCCTTCGCCGGCTAATTTCAAAATGGATTCACTTCCCAGCTCAGAGATCAACATTCCCATCCAGATCAACCTTAAACCGCTATACATAATGGCGGAAAAAACAGTGGATACGGTTTTCACTTCACCCAACTACCCCGATGATTGGGTGCAGGATGGCTGCGATACGCGCTATAAATATGTTTTTCGCCGGAGCCCGCTCCAGATGCAGGGCTCGGGTAACTCATTGAGCCTGGGCTTTACCGGTTATTATAAGATTGTAGGCTCTACACGGCTTTGTATCAACGGCACCATCGTATCACCGTGGACCCCTGCCTGCAAATGCGGGTTTGGCAATGAAGGCGAGCGGAGGGTGAATGTTTCATTCTCTAATTCTGTCAGCATACAACCGGATTTTAAAGTAAAACTCTCTTTTAAGAGGAATGACCCACAACCGCTGGATAAATGCGAAGTCTGTTTCTGGGGACAGGATATCACCAAACAGGTGATGAAAGGTCTTGTTGCCGAACTCGATGGCGCCAAAAAGAATCTTGATAAGAACTATGGTATGGTGGACCTGAAAACCCGGTTCCAGCAGGTATGGGACCAATTGAACAAGGTCTACAATCTCTATGGTCTGGGATGGTTGCAGATCAACCCGCAATTATTCCGGGTCAATAATCTTTTTGTTAACAGGGATTCCCTGAACATTTACCTGGGTCTTTCTGCCAAACCGGTGATCAGCTTTGAAAAACCGGCAGAAAAAAATTCCTGGGTCCCCAACCTGGGCGGATTCAGCCGGCAGCAGGGTTTTTCCATTTTTATGGATGCCGTTCTGAATTATGATTCATTGAGCCGGATCATGAACCAGAACCTGGCGGGAACAAAAATCGATTTCAAAAAGGGGTTTGTCAAAAAGAAATTCATCATTGATTCATGCAGCGTATATGGTGGGGGTTTTGAGAAACTGATCATCAGGATCAATTTTTCCGGAACCAACAATGGAGTTTTTTACCTGCTGGCAAAGCCTTTTTATGACCCCGAAAAGCAGGTCCTCGTAATGCAGGACATTGACTTTGATATCAAATCAAAGAACCTCCTGTTGAGTTCCGCCAACTGGCTATTTGACAAGAAGATTACCAAGGAGATCAGTAAACAGGCACGTTTTGAATTAGGTCCGTATATCGACACGGCAAAGATCAATATCAACCAGCAACTGAACCGGGAATTGTCAAAAGGTATCCGCAGTACCGGCGATATCAAAGATATCCGGCTGATCGGGATCTACCCCATGCAGCAATACCTGGTGATACGCAGCAATTGCAAAGGGGAGTTGTCCGTAAAAGTGGAAACGATTGGCTTTAGCCTGTGACATCTTCTTCCGCATCCTTCACTTTGAATGTAAAATTCCTTTGTGCCACATAACTAAAAAAAATGATGAGAACGACCGTAATCACCTGTGCCGGGATCGGGTAAATATGAAGGATCTCTACCAGCACTTTCAGCAGCAGGTAATTCAGCACCAGGTTAAAAATATACAACATAAAATACCGCAGTAACTGCACCTTTCCCTTCATATTGGAATCACTGAACACCACATATTTCATAAGGAAAAAGCCAAAGGGAAAGCTGAAGCAGAAAGAAATGAACAACGCGGCGACATGGGGTTTGAACGCATAGAACCCCAGGTGGAGGTTTTGTTCATGCAGGATAAATTTGAAGCCGATATAATAAGGGGCAAAGCTGAGGAAGGTGTTGATACTCCCGCAGGCTGCGTAGCGAAACGTTTGAGGGCTCATCATCTTGCGGAAAAGCGGGTAAAAAAAATCGATGACCGGAAGTACAAAATCCCTGGCAGTATGAATGTGACGTCGCATGAATGCTGGCAAAGTTAATATGGCGACCGGGAATTAAAGAATCAGGACCTGGTACCGATCTTTACGATCGGTGTGGGTTTCGTAGATTTGCCAGCCAAATAAAGCAGATGAGCATAGTCAGCAAGATCAAGGCGGCAGCTATAAAAGTGGTAAAGGAACTGTACCCGCAGGAACCGATGACGATTGGAATGAAAGAGGCAGACCTGACCATTAATTCCACCAAGCCTGAGTTTGAAGGCGATTATACATTGGTTTTATTTTCATTTGTAAAGTCGCTGAAACGATCCCCGGAGCAGCTGGGAAAAGAAATCGGCGAAGCTTTATTAAAAGCTGAACCCTCCCTGTTTCAATCATTTAATGTCATTAAAGGTTTCCTGAACCTGACCATCACCGATGCATACTGGCTGAATCTATTGCAGGCCCATTTTTCTGATAACCGGTTCGGGGCGCTTGCTCCCAACGGGAAAGTGGTTATGGTGGAGTACTCCTCTCCCAACACCAACAAACCTTTGCACCTCGGTCACCTGCGGAATAATTTTCTCGGCTGGAGTATAGCCCGACTCTTACAGGAATCAGGGTATGAAGTGATCAAAAGTTGTATCGTGAACGACAGGGGGATTCATATCTGCAAGTCCATGCTGGCATGGAAAAAATATTCCGGTGGCGCCACACCGTCAAGCACCGGCATCAAAGGGGATCATTTCGTAGGAGATTATTATGTACGATTCGAGAACGAGCTCAGGGTGCAGGCGCAACCTGTCATGGAAAGGATACTGCAGGGTGATCTCTCCGGTTTTGATGAAGAAACAACCGATCGGCCCCGGGACCTGACGGCAGCACATGGCAAAAACAATTTTAGGGTACCGTCTCCTAAGCCCCTTGGGCTTCGTGCCGTTCAAAATGGGCCGCCGGCAAGGCGTGAGGAGGGCGCATATCTCAGGCGATATGTAACCGACGAGCAACGCGGCCGCCGGCCGATTTTCAACGCAACCCTTTGGGCCGCGGCGAAACCAAAGGGATTTAGGAGACGATACACTAGGATTTTGATGAGAAGT
>CAYSIU010000027.1:10085-12260 GCA_964431095.1 uncultured Chitinophaga sp.
ATTATCACGTTATTGAAGAAAATGAACGGGTGAGTGTATGAAGGAATTGACAGTAAATATAAAAGGATCGGGAGTGAATTCGATATCATCTACTATGAAAGCAATACCTACCTCCTGGGTAAAAAATCGGTGGAAGAAGGCCTGGCCAGTAAAGTATTTATAAAAAAACAAGACGGCAGTGTTTGGGCGGATCTCACCGAAGCCGGCCTGGATGAGAAACTTGTATTAAGAAAGGACGGCACTTCGGTCTATATTACCCAGGACCTGGGCCTGGCCCAGCAGAAATATGAAAAATTCCATTATGACCAGAGTATTTATGTAATCGGCGATGAGCAGAATTATCACATGAAAGCATTGAAGCTGATCCTGAAAAAAATGGACAAGCCCTATGCCGACGGGGTCTATCATTTAAGTTACGGTATGGTGGATCTGCCATCGGGTCGCATGAAAAGCAGGGAAGGAACCGTAGTAGATGCCGATGACATAGTGGATGAAATGGTAGAAGTGGCGAGGAAAAAAACAGAAGAACTGGGAAAAGTAAAGGACTTTACAGAAGATGAACTGAAAGAACTGTATGACACGATCGCATTAGGAGCCCTTAAATTTTTCCTCTTACGGGTGGATCCGAAAAAGAGGATGGTCTTTAACCCCGAAGAATCGATCGATTTCCATGGTTTCACCGGCCCCTTTGTGCAATACACGCATGCAAGGATAAGATCGATATTGAGAAAACAGTCTGCGGCGGACAGTACACAGTTGGCAGTCAGCAGTCTGCTCAGATTGGAGAAAGATCTTATCGTTTTATTGGAACAATACCCGGGCATCATCGAACAGGCGTTGAATGAACACAACCCATCAGTTATCGCCATTTATGTTTTCAATCTCGCCAAACTCTATAACGTCTTTTACACAGAGCATTCTGTGATGAACGCGGAGACAGAAGAAAAAAAGCAGTTACGCCTGCAACTTTCTGAAATGACAGCCAATGTGATCGCCTCGGGGATGTGTTTGCTGGGGATCAGGGTGCCTGAAAGGATGTAGGATAGCGTCCGAAAGAAAAAAGATATTCCTGAGATTATCTTATTCTCCACCCGGCAAAACTACTCTTCTAAAAAACCTATCTTTAAATATTATTTCATCATAAAACCCCCGGTTATGAAAAAGATCCTTTTTTTTATGATATTCCTGCTTGGATATGGCATTAGCCATGGCCAACCAACTACCACCGTAAAAACAACTCAGACGAAACCCTCCCTGGTCAGCCTCAAATCCGATATCCTAACGCTCCAGAAGCAATACGATCAGCAAATAAAATCCGCTGAAGAAACGGCCGAAAAACTCAAAGTCAAATTGAATGAGGCTATGAAAGATTTGCAGTCTCAGGATAAACTGGGGAATACCGAAATTCAGCACCTTATGTCCAACTATAACGAGGCCCAAACCACATTATCGAGTATTCAGAAAAAAAGAGATGATGCAATAAATGCGGTGATCTCGAAGATCTAGTGATCTTTTCTGCATAGGCATTGCAATGACGAAAGGCCTGTTAGCCCATCTTTCAATGAATTGTGGATAGAGGTGCGCGTTATAATAAAAAAAGCAATCACTTCACATGATTGCTTAATTTTTTTTTAGGAATAGCTCCTCCGGGCTCCCGCCTTTATAATCCCGCCATCAATTTCTTTTGCTTGTACGCGGCAAGACTGGGGTCCATTTCAATGGCCTTATCGCAAAGCTGAACTCCTTTTTCCATATTTTCTTTACCACCCTTTTTCTGGTAGCACATCCCGATCATATATAATGCCGCAGCATCCGTCTTATCATAACCAAGCATGCGGTCCCAGTAATCCATTGCCTGGTCATACCTGGCTTTCTCATAATAGGCTTCCGCTACCATGTTCAGGATATTCATATCACTGGGCCTTTTCTTGAGTATCTCATCCAGCATTCCCACTCCCTGGTCCAACTGGCCTACATTCAAAAAGGCAATGGCCAGGTTCTCCAGATAATCATTGTCTCTCTTATATCCTTTGTCAGCAGCCTCAAGTATGTATTTCAGTGCATTTGGGTCGTCCCGCATTGCATAGCAGATCAGGCCGAGTTCATAGATCCAGTAATTCTTCGTGCTGTCAAGTTCTATCGCTTTTTTGTAATTGGGATCCGCCAGTTTATAAT
>CAYSIU010000028.1:0-4609 GCA_964431095.1 uncultured Chitinophaga sp.
CCAAAGGCAACATCATTTACCGCCTCATACCTACCGCTGTCCATACCGATGAGGATATTCAACAGACCCTGGAAGCATTCTCCATCACCAAGAAAAAACTGGATGCAGGGGCGTATAAAGTGGACGCAATCCCTGATATGGCAGAAGTAACCGGTCGTAGATTCGACTACCTCACGGAAAGGCCGAAAAACAAGTAGTCATCCTGATAGTTATCTGAAATCATAAGCATCATATGGTTTCCGGTCATTACTTCCATGACGTATATGTATTCTATGACCCATTTGATCTTTTATTTGTACGGTATCCGGTTTTAAGCCCATTCCACTACATTTAATGCTTTAAAACCTGAATGATATGCGTAAGCTGTTGCTTTTGCTTTTCCTGCTCCCCTTTGCCGCGGTGGCTCAGAAAAAGGAAATCACATTAGAAGACATTTATAAAAAAGGAACCTTTCGTGCTGAGCCCGTCAAGGCCGGTTTCGGGCAAGCCAGCAAAGACCCCGAAATAAAAACAGATGACTGGAAGGATGAGAACGGCAAACCCTTTGGTCAACCGGATGATATTATCTACAACGCCTCTTACCCCAATACTGTACTGATCCGGAAAGGGGTAGAATCCATCTACCGTCGCTCTTCCAAAGCATATGTGTACCTATATGATGCCCTGTCTAAAAAGCTGACGCGGCTGGATGATGAGAAATTGATGCATCCCACGCTTTCCCCCAATGGTAATAAGATAGCCTATGTGAAGAACAACAATCTTTATCTCTATGATATTGCCACTAAAAGCACAACAGCGATCACAACAGACGGCAAATGGAACGCCATCATTAACGGCAATTGTGACTGGGTTTATGAAGAAGAGTTTGAATTTACCCGTGCGTACCAGTGGAGCCCCAAAGGGAATTATATTGCTTACTATCGTTTTGATGAGAGCAATGTAAAGGAATACCAGTTCACCCAGTACGATAATAGCTATAATAAACAATATACATATAAATATCCCAAAGCAGGCGAGGACAATTCCAAAGTAGAGATCCATCTCTATGATATTTCGAATAATAAAGATGTAAAGGCGCAATATGAGCAGGGTGATATTTATATTCCCCGCATCAAATGGACACAGGATGACAATACCCTGGTCGTATACTGGCTGAACCGGCACCAGGATGATCTGAAGTTGCTGGCCACCAATGCCCGGACCGGGGAAGCAAAATCGATCTACGAAGAGAAGAATAAATATTTCGTCGAAATCAACGATGACTGGTGGTTTCTCAAGGATGGGAAAAATTTTCTTTTTACGAGCGAAATGAACGGGTACAAACACCTCTATCTCTATAGCCTGGATGGCACATCAAAGATCCAGGTGACCAAAGGAAGTTATGAGGTGACCGATGTAAACGGTGTGGACGAGGCCAATCAACGGATCTATTTTACCATGGCGTATCCCCGGCCGATGGACCGCAACGTATTCGTGACGGATTTCACGGGTAAAAAAACCTACCCGCTCACGGAAGGGCAGGCCTGGCACAGGGCTGAGTTCAATGACAGTTTCACACGGTTCTATGATTTTCGGTCCGACCTGAACACACCCCAGGTGACCACGCTTTATGATATTGTGGTTGATAAAAAGAAAAATATAACCTCCCGGTTGGAGAAGACTGTCAGTGAGAATACAAAACTCAAAGAAAAGATCAATGACTATGGATATGGTAAGGCAGAATTCATCCGGGTGCCTAACAGTAAAGGCGATACACTCAATGGCTGGATGCTCAAGCCTGCTGATTTTGATCCTTCGAAAAAATATCCTGTCCTGTTCTGCAACTACGGAGGTCCGGGATCACAACAGGTGGCAAATCGTTTCGGGGCCGTCAGCTCCTGGCACCAGCTGCTGGCACAAAAAGGATTTATCGTGGTCAGCGTGGACAATACCGGTACCGGGTTCCGGGGCGAGGAATTCAAAAAGAAAACCTACCTGCAACTGGGCAAATTTGAAATTGAGGACCAGGTGGACGCCGCTAAATATATGGCCTCACTTCCCTTTGTGGATAAGGATAATATCGGTCACTGGGGCTGGAGCTACGGGGGCTTTATGAGCGCCCTGGCTATTACCAAAGGCAATGATGTTTTCACTGCCGCTGTTTCGGTTGCCCCGGTTACCAATTGGCGCTTCTATGATAATATCTACACCGAAAGATACATGCGCACGCCACAAGAGAATGCCAAAGGATACGATGACAATTCACCGATTAATTTCACTGACCGGGTGAAGGGCAAATACCTTATCATTCATGGCCTTGCGGATGACAACGTTCATTTTCAGAATTCTGCCCAGATGATCACTGCCCTGGTAAAAAGCAATGTTGACTTTGAAAGCTTTTATTACCCCAACAAGAACCATGGCATTGGCGGAATGGCTGATAATACAACCTTTCATCTCTGGAGTAAAATGACCAACTGGATACTCGATAACCTGGGAAATGAGAATACCCGCCACCTGAAAAAAACTTCCCAGTCCACCAAGGGATTTTGAACTGACTGGTACTCATAATAAATGCCCCTGGCGTTGGGGCATTTTACGGGTATAACTATTGTACCGTTATTATTTTTGCTGCAGGAAAAAAGAACCCCCGACGGAAATCGGGGGGCCCTAATCAAAAACCATTAACCATTAAACCTTATCCTATGAAAATTCATGACTAATATCGTTAATAATAATATAACACAAAACATTTTGATGTAATTTTTTGAAGCGGTATGGAAAATGTGTATATGCAGAAGAAATTATTGATTGCACTCAATATAATCACAGTGGATCCTGTAGTTATACTACTACAAGATAATGAATCACCGTTTGCAGAAAAAACGGGTAACTTACCCCGATTTTTAATAATTACGATGGGTTATGAGTGACGTAAAAAAACTGGTAGTGGCCATTACAGGCGCCAGTGGTTCGGTCTATGCCGGGAAATTACTGGAAAAACTTGCGGTTGCACACGACCAGTGGCATGAATTATCCGCGGTAATGACCCAAAATGCCAGGGAGGTCTGGAAAACGGAATTGGGAAACGAACACTGGAAAAATTTTCCTGTAAAATTTTACGATACCACTGATTTTTCTGCTCCGTTTGCTTCGGGCTCGGGGCAGTATAATGTCATGATCATCATTCCCTGCTCAATGGGTACCCTGGGCCGGATTGCAGCAGGAATCTCGAACGATCTTATTACGAGAGCGGCAGACGTGATATTAAAAGAAAGAAGAAAATTGATCTGTGTGGTACGCGATACGCCGTATAATCTCATTCATATCCGCAATATGGAAACAATAACCCTTGCCGGCGGGATCATTTGTCCGGCAACTCCTTCTTTCTACAGCCGGCCTTCCACGATCGACGAAGTGGTGGCCACCGTTGTGGACAGGGTGCTTGACCTGGCAGGTATTGATATTAAAACATTCCGTTGGGGAAAATAATTGTGAGGGAGTCATTAGTCAGAAGTCCCCTCATCTTATTAATCAGTAAATCGGCCACCGGCATTGATCCAGTCAATGATCTTTTGCCGTTCAGATGCCGGGAGTAAACCGGTTGGAGGCATGGGCGAAGGATTTCCATCCACTGCGCGTGCCCTGATCCGGTCTTTGAAAGTGGCAATGTTACAATCAATGGTCCAGTCCATTCCGCCGTCGGGTTGCGCCGTGTTGTGACAGCTTACACAGTTATTCTGCAGTAAAGCTCTGACCTGCATAAACAGGGGGCCTGCCGGTAAATTAGATACGGTTGCATTCACGTTGCCGGTGCAGCCATTCACGTCTTTTGCAGTAACAACATAGCTTCCTGCATTCAGGTTGGAAAAGTTATTGGACGCCTGAAAAGTACCGCCATTCAGGCTGAACGTATAAGGCCCTGTGCCACCGGAAGGCGTTGTAGTGATCGAACCGGTGGCGGGGATCTGGCAGGGAATATTATTCGTAACAGCATTACTAACTGTAATGGTAACACCGGTACAGGGATTCGGGGCTGTTAAATTGAAATTCGCGGAGCCCGTACAACCGTTTCCATCTTTGGCCACGATAAGGTAGGAACCCGCGCCAAGGTTGGTAAACGTGCCGGATACCTGGAAAGGTCCGCTATTTATACTGAAAGTAAACCCGGTACTTCCTGATGCGCTGGCAACGATGCTGCCATTTGTAGCTCCGGCAGCGGTCGGGTTTGTGACGGTACCCGTTACCGTAATGAAAACACCGGAACAGGGATTGGGTGCGGTCAAAACAAAGACATTGGAACTGGTGCAGCCATTACTATTTTTTGCAACAACGGTATAAGATCCTGCTGCAAGGTTGGAGAATGTTCCGGATGACTGAAAAGAACCTCCGTTAAGGTTGAATGTAAAGCCCGAACCCCCGGTTGCGGTCGCCGTAATGCTTCCATCCGCGGCGGCAGGAGAACTTGGATTGGTGACCGTTCCACTTACTGTAACGGTAACACCCGAACAGGGACCCGGTGGGAGACTCGCATCACCGCCTCCTTTGCTACAGGAATTATTCAGTACAACAAACAAACCAAAGAAGAGCAACCTCCGGAGAAAAGAGATGGAGAGACCCATAAAACCTT